>NZ_JAGXJK010000026.1:0-27831 GCF_019091605.1 Micrococcus sp. GbtcB5 | reverse complement strand
AGCCCCCCCCCCCCCCCCGCCCCCCCCCCCCCCCGGCCGCGGCGCCCGGGCCCGCCCCCCGCGGGGGCCCCCCCCCGCCGCCCGTCCCGGGTCCCACCGCGCCCCCGTTGCTACTCTGGCCCCATGCTGACCGTCGAGAAGGCACACCTGCTGCTCACCCGCGAGGACGGGCTCTCCGAGAGCCCCTCCCACCACCGCGTGGCCCTCGCGGCCGCCGCGCTGGCCGACCACCGCTCCGCCGGGATCGTGACCCTCGAGGACGTCCCCGTGGACCGGGCCCGCGTGCTCGTGACCGCGGCCGGCACCACCGGCGACCCCGTCCTGGACTCCTCCCTCGGACAGGTCGACGCCCTGGCCGGCCGACCGCTCGTGTCCACTGTGGCGGCCGGCAAGCCGGACCTGCGCAAGGCCGTCGTCGCCCATCTGACCGAGACCGGCCGCCTCACCGAGCGCAAGGCCTTCCTGGCCACCCGGCACGTCCCCCGGGGCACCGAGCGCACCGAGCTGCTGGCGCACCTGACCGCCGTGGTCCTCGACGAGGCCGAGCCCGCCGACGAGGACGTGCTCCTGCTCGGCGTGCTGCAGCACCTCAACCTCGCCCGACGCCTGCTGCCGGGCTCCCACGAGCGCTACGACCGCCGCGAGATGGTCCGCCGCATCGAGACACTGACGCGCGAGGACCTCCTGGTCCAGGCCGTGCGCCGCGCGGTGGGCGGGACCTCCGGCACCGTCACCGCGGCCGCCGCCGGCTCCGCGGCCTGAGCCGGCCCGGTCAGGGCAGCGGGGCCGGGCTGTAACCGGCCGCGCGCAACGCCTCCAGGACCTGGGCGGAGTGCTCGGCGCCGCGGGTCTCCATGTCGATCGTGATGTGCGCGCCGCCCATGGACAGCTCCGGGCCGACGCGGGTGTGGTCCACGCGCACCACGTTGGCGTCCGTGTCCGCGATGATCCGTGAGATCGTGGCCAGCTCGCCCGGGCGGTCCCGCAGCGGGATGCGCACGGTCATATAGCGCCCCGCGGCCGACAGTCCGGCCTGGATGGACTTCAGCATGAGCATCGGATCGATGTTCCCGCCGGAGAGGATCACGGCGGTGGTGCCGAGCTCGAAGCCCAGGTCCGCCGTGCGGCCCGCCAGCAGGGCGGCCACCCCGACGGCGCCCGCCGGCTCCACGACGAGCTTGGAGCGCTCGAGGAGGTGGACGAGGGCCGCGGCGATCTCGTCGTCCGTGACGGTCACGACGGCGTCCACCAGCTCGGCGGCGATCCGCAGCGGCAGGGCCCCGGGCCTGCCGACGGCGATGCCGTCCGCGATGGTGGACACGCTCTCCAGCACCTGGACGCGGCCCTCCTCGAGGGAGCCGGGGAACGCGGCGGCGGTGGCCGCCTGCACGCCGATGACGCGCACCGTGCGCCCACGACGCCGGGCGGCCTCCTTGAGGGCCACGGCCGTGCCGGCGATGAGCCCCCCGCCGCCGATGCCCATGATCACGGTGTCCACGTCCGGCAGCACGTCGAGGATCTCGAGGCCGACGGTGCCCTGGCCCGCGATCACGGCCGGGTCGTCGAACGGCGGGATGAACACGGCACCGGTCTCCGTGGCCCACCGCTGCGCCTCGGCGAGGGACTCGTCCACGGTGGAGCCGTGCAGGACGACCTCGGCGCCGTGGTCCCGGGTGGCCTGCAGCTTGGGCAGGGCGACGCCGTGCGGCATGAAGATACGGGCGCGGATGCCGAGCTTGGCGGCCGCGAGGGCGACGCCCTGGGCGTGGTTGCCGGCCGAGGCGGCCACGACGCCGCGGCCGCGCTCCTCCTCGCTCAGCTGCGCCATCCGCACGTAGGCGCCGCGGACCTTGAACGAGCCGGCCCGCTGCAAATTCTCGCACTTCAGGTGCACGTCCGTGCCCACGGCCCGGGAGAGCGCCCGGGAGTGCTGCAGCGGGGAGAGCTCGGCGATCCCGCGCAGCGTCTCGCGCGCCCGCTCGATCTCCTCGAGGGTGACGGGCAGCGCCGTCGGGGCCGGCGGGCCGCCGGCGGGCCGCACCCACCGGGGCGACGGCGTCGGGACGGTCCGGTCCGGGGTGTCCGTGGCCTGCGCCGCGCCCATCAGGCGCCGTCCCCGTGCCGGGTGCCCGCGTCGGCCTCGGAGGCGAGGGCGGCGTCCTCGTGCGTCGAGGGGCGGTACCGGTGGGAGCCGGCCGCCTCGTCCTCCGCGCCGCCCGGTTCGAGGGCGTGGTCCGTCCGCTCCGTGAGCTCCTCGGGGGTGTCGGCGGTGAGGGCGCGGACGAAGCTGTTCACGAAGGCCAGCACCGGCACGGCGAACACGGCGCCCGCCAGGCCGAGGACGGTGGAGCCGGCGGCGACGGCCAGGAACACGGCCAGCGGGTGCAGCGCGACGGCCTTGCCCATCACGAGCGGCTGCAGGACGTTCGACTCGATCTGCTGCACGAGCAGCACCACGCCCAGCATGAGCAGCGCGTTGACCAGGCCGTTGGACATCAAGGCCAGGAGCACCGCCATCGCGCCGGTCAGGGTGGCGCCGATCATCGGGATGAACGAGGCCAGGAACACGAGCACGGCCAGCGGGATGGCCAGCGGCACCCCGAGGATCAGGGCGCCGATGCCGATGCCGACGGCGTCGATGAACGCCACGAAGATCTGGACCCGCACGTAGGAGCCGAGGGACTGCCAGCCGGAGCGGCCCGCGCGGCCCACGGTGGCCCGGTGCGCCTTCGGCACGAAGATCAGCAGGAAGCGCCAGATGCGGTCGCCGTCGTAGAGGAAGAAGATCAGGGAGAACAGGGCGATGAACAGGCCCGCACCGATGTTGACGGCCGTGGAGCCGAACGAGACGGCGCTGTTCATGACCGTGGCGGAGTTGTCCCGCAGCGTCTGCCACAGGCCCTCCAGCCCGGCACCGGAACGGGGGATCTCCACGCCCACGCCGGCCAGCCAGGCGATCGCGTCGTCGACGGCCTGGCCCAGTTGGCCGCCCAGTTGGGCGAAGCCCTGGACGATCTGCTGACCGGCGAGCCCCATGAGGCCCACCACGACGACGACCAGCAGCAGCACGCACAGCAGGGCGGCCGCGACGCCCGGCACCTTGATGCGCCGCATCGCCTGGAACACCGGGGCCAGCAGGGTGGCCAGCAGCGCGGCCACGAGGATCGGGATCACCACGAGGCTCACGAAGCCCAGCAGGTACACCACGACGCCGATGCCGATGACGACGGCCACCAGCCGCCAGGACCAGGCCGCGGCCACCGTCAGCCCGTAGGGCACGTCCTTGTCGATCTTGGTCTGGGCCGCCAGGGTCGAGCTCACGCGCGATCCTCCTCGTGTGGGTGGTCGGGGACATGGGGGGTCAGACCCCACTGGACGCTCCAGCGGGCGTGCGGGGCGAGCCGGTGCAGGCCCTCCCCCGAGTTCAGGGCGTCCGCGGGAGCGGTGAGCGGCTCCACCGCTAGTGCCGTGTCACGGCCGGGCAGCCGGTCCGTGACGAAGACGTGGGTGTAGGCGAACGCGTGGTCGGTCCACAGGGTCACGGCGCGGCCGTCCGCGGCGAGCAGGGTCTGGCGGTGCCGGCCGTCGGCGTCCGGGGTCAGGCCGGTGAGGCACACGTCCAGGGCGGCCTCGCCCACGGCCCGGCCGCGGCGGAAGTCCAGGTCGGTGCCGTCCACCGGCAGGGTCTCCACGGGGATGAGGTCCTCCCCCGTGCGGATCCAGGCGTCCGCGGGCACGCGCAGGCTCAGCTCCGCCGTCGGGACGTCCCCGATCCGCAGGAACGGGTGGGAGCCGACCGCCACGGGCACGGTGGCGTCCGTGTGGTTCTGCACCTCGGCGGTGACGGTGAGGCCGCCGTCCGCCTCGAGCTCGTACGTGACGCGGTGGGTGAGCCGGAACGGCCAGCCGTGCTGGGGGTGGATCTCACCGCGCAGGGTCACCGCGTGGGCGGAGAACGTCTCGGTGACGAAGTGGGTGTTGCGCAGCAGGCCGTGGCTGGCGTGGCCGCGCGCGGGTTCGGTGACGTCCAGGCGCTGCTCGACGCCGTCCAGGATCCAGCGGGCGCCGGCGACGCGGTTCGGCCACGGGCTCATCTGGATGCCGTTGGCGGCGGGCGGGACCACGTCCTGGCCGTACGGCTCGGTCAGGTCCACGCCGCCCACGCGGTACCTGCGCAGGGCACCGGCCAGGCCGACGACGACGGCCTCCGCGGACCCGCGGTGCAGGCAGTGCTGGGTGCCGGTGGCGTCCGGAGCCCCGAAGGCGGGCAGGTCGCTGGTCTCGGTCACGAAACCTCCTGAGTGGCGGCGAGGGACCCCCTCAATCTACGCCCTCGCGGACGCAGACCGCCCCGGCCCTGTGCAGGACCGGGGCGGCGGTGCGGGTCTCCGTGCGGGGACGGGGCGCCGGTCAGTCGTTGCCGCGCAGGATGGCGACGATGCGCAGGATCTCGATGTACAGCCAGATCAGGGTCACGGTCAGGCCGAAGGCCACGGACCAGGAGTACTTCTGCGGGGCGCCGTTCTTCACGCCCACGGCGGCCATCTCGAAGTCCATCGTCAGCGAGTACGCGGCGAGCAGCACGGCGATCGCGCCGATGATCAGGCCCAGGCCGCCCTCACGCATGTTGCCGATGCCGGTCCAGGTGAGGACCAGGTTGACGAGCATGAAGACGAGGTAGCCGATCATGGCGCCCATGACGATCTTCGTCATGCGCGGGGTCGGGCGGAACTTGCCCGAGGTGTAGAGCGCCAGCATCACCGCGAACACGGAGAAGGTGCCGAGCACGGCCTGCACCACGATGCCCGGGTAGGCGCCCTCGAAGAACGCCGAGATGCCGCCCAGGAACAGGCCCTGCGCCACGGCGTAGGCCATGATCAGCACGGGCGAGGGCTCGCGCTTGAACGCGTTGACCAGGCCCAGCACGAGGCCGGCGATCGCGCCGATGATCATCAGGCCCGGCGAGAACCAGCCCACGGCGCCCGCCACCACGACGAGCACGAGCATCAGGCCGGTCTTGCCGACGACGTCGTTGAAGGTCATCCGGCCGGTCTGCTCCGGGCCGGCGGAGGGCGCGCGGAAGGCGTCCTCCATGGACTGCTGGTGCGCGTACTGCTGGGCCGCCTGGCCGGCGCCGAACGCCTGGGCCTGGCCGTACGGGCTCTGCTGCTGGCCGTACGGGGACTGCGCGGACTGCTGCCCGCCCTGGTACCAACCGGGCTGCGCCTGTCCGCCGCCCTGCATCTGCTGCTGGAAGTTCTGAGAGTTCATGACCGGATTCGCCACGGCTCACTCCTTCGGGTCGAGTCGGCCCGGTCGCACGCCGCCGCAGTGAGCCGCGTTCGTGCCCCGGGGTTCAGCACGATCCTATCGGGAGGTCTGTGTCCGCGCGCGGGGTCGGAGCGTGGATCCGCGCCGGTTCACCGGCTGTTCACGGTGGGCGCAGAAGCGAGGCGCGCGGGGAGACGCGTGGTGCCCCCGGCGGGACTCGAACCCGCAACACGCCGATTTTAAGTCGGCCGCCTCTGCCAGTTGGGCCACGGGGGCGTGGCGGGCCCGTGGACGCGGGCCCGGGTGCGGACGACGCCGGCCCCGCCCGATGCGCTCGGACGGGGCCGGCGGCCCGCTGGCTGCGGGATCAGCCCTTCGAGGACTCGAGGGCCCGCTGCCGCTCGAAGCGGCCGGGCTCGAGCTCGACGCCCGCGGCGCGGCGGAACGGGTTGAACGGGGTGTCCAGGCCCGCCACCGAGGTGGAGTCACGGCCGAACAGGGTCTCGGCGACCCAGCCGGACAGGATGCGGAACTTCCGCTCCAGGGTGGGCATCGCGTAGCCGTGGTAGCCGCGGTGGGCCAGGAACGCCGGGATGCCGGCGATCTTGGTGCCCAGCGGGTTGCCCACGCCGCGGCCGAAGCCCAGCCCCGCCACGGTGCCCAGGGACTTGTGCACGTACTCCTGCACCTCGCCCTCGCCGTGGCGCACGGCCATGTAGTTGGCGGCCAGACGCTTGGCCTGACGGATGGCGTGCTGGGCGTTCGGGACGCAGAAGCCGCCCGGGCCGGCCCCGGTCAGGTCCGGCACGGCGGAGACGTCGCCGCAGGCCCACGCACCCTCGAGCGCGCCGGCCTCGCCGTCCTTGATCTGCAGGGTGGGGGTGGCCTCCACGCGGCCGCGGTCGTCCACCGGAAAGTCGGTGCTCTTGACCACGGAGTTGGCCACCACGCCGGCGCACCACACGAGGGTGTCCGCCGCGAAGGTCTCCGCCTCCTCCTTGGAGGGCATGGCCACGAGCTTCATGACGCCGTCCGTGGCGTCGCCCAGCGAGGTGTTGAGCAGGACCTCGATGCCGCGGTCCTTCAGGTGCTCCACCACGCCCTGGGCCTGCTCCTCGGAGACCTCGGGCATGATGCGGCCCATGGCCTCGACGAGGACGATCCGGATCTCCGACTGGGAGAGGCGCTCGTTGCGCTCCACGGCGTTGCGGATGAGGTTCTCCATCTCCGCGATGGCCTCGATCCCGGCGAAGCCGCCGCCCACCACCACGAAGGTCAGGGCACGCTTGCGCTCCTCGGCGTCCGTCATCAGGGAACCGGCGTCCAGGCGCTCCAGGATCTGGTTGCGCAGCTGGACGGCCTCCTCGACCGAGCGCAGACCGATGCCCTGCTCGCCCAGACCCGGGATCGGGAACACGCGGGTCACGGCGCCCGCGGTCATCACGATGTCCTGGTACGGGATCTCGAACTCGTCGCCGCCCTCGCCGCGCACCACGGCGGTGCGGCCGGCGTGGTCCACGGACACGACGGCGCCGCGGACGACCTCGGCGTCCTTGAGGTGCGTCTGCAGGTCCACGTTCACGTGGCGGCCCTCGATGTGGCCGCCCACGACCTCGGGCAGGAACGGGTAGTACGTCATGTACGGTCGGGGGTCGACGACGGTCACGACGCCGCCGCGCTCGGCGACCTTCTTCTGCAGCTCGCGGGCGACATGGAACCCGGCGTAGCCGCCGCCGACGATCAGCAGGCGCGGCTTGGGAGACAGTTCAGGGGTGAGAGACATACCGCCAGTCTACGCACGCACGGGCCCGGCCCCTCCACTCTCCGCCGTCGTGGTCAGGACCGCAGCGAGAGCACGATCCCGTCCAGGATGTCGTGCTCGCTCGCCCAGGCCTCGGTGACGCCCGCGACCTCGGCCACCCGCTCCAGGACGGTGCTCCACAGCAGCGCGCCCGCGCCGATCACGTCCACCCGTCCCGGGTGCATGAACCCCCGCTCGGCGCGTTCGGCCCGGGTCGCCGCCACGAGGCCCTCCGCCGCCGCGCGGAACTCGGCGATCGGCAGGCGCGCACCGTGGATGGCCTCGGGCTCGTACGTGCTGAGCCCGAGGGCCTCGGCGGTCACGGTGGTCACCGAGCCGGCCACGCCGACCACGCGCGCCACGCGTTCCAGCGGCAGGCGGGCGGCGGCGTCGTCGAGGAGACGGAGCGCGTCTGCGCGGGCCGCGGTGACCTCATCCGACGTCGGGGGGTCGGAGCGCAGATGACGCTCGGTGAACCGCACGCAGCCCATGTCCAGGCTGACCGCGCCCACGACCTCGCCCGCGGGCGTGCCGACGACCAGCTCGGTGGAGCCGCCGCCGAGGTCCACGACGAGCACGAGGTCCTCCGGGCCCAGGTCCGCGGTCTCGACGGCGGAGACGGCGCCCGGGAAGGACAGGCCGGCCTCCTCGGCGCCCGAGACGACCTCCGGCTCGACGCCGAGCCGCTCCCGGACGCCGTCGACGAACGCGGCCCGGTTGGAGACGTCCCGGCTGGCGGAGGTGGCCACGAACCGGACCCGGCCGGCGTGGTGGCGCTGGACCAGGCGGGCGTACTCGTCGACCGCCGCGAAGGTGCGCTCCAGCGCGGCGTCGGAGAACGCGCCGGTGGCGTCCACGCCCTCGCCCAGGCGCACCACGCGCATCTCGCGCACGACGTCGGCCAGCGGCGCCGCCGGGTCGGCCCCGGCGCCGGTGGTCTCGTCCGTCCCGGCCGGCCGGGAGATCAGCAGGCGGATGGAGTTCGTGCCGCAGTCCACGCCGGCCACCGTGACCTCCTTGAGCGCGGCGACGCGTTCGAGGTGCCTCACGTGCCGGGACAGGTCCTTCGTGGGCACCGCCGCGGCCTCGTCCCACGCGCCCTCGCACGCGCAGACCTCGGGCGTCCACCACGGGGCCACCAGGGCGATCGCCTCGTCCCCGAGCGGGTTCACCCCCGGCCCGGCCGCGAGCGCGTGGCCCACGAGGGCGTGCAGGCACTTCACGCGCTCGGGCATGCCGCCGGCCGAGACCCCGGCGATCTCCGGGACGGGCCCCGTGCCGGCCTCGGCCCCGACCCGGTCCCGCTCGGCGATGTAGGCCTCGTGCGCGGCGCGGTGCGCGGCGGCGAGCACGGGGTCCTGGGCGAGGCGGTCGTTCATGCGCGCCATCTCCCCGTCCGCCTCCACGCGCGAGACCGCCGCCGTCAGCACGGGGTGCGTCAGGTAGAAGGTCGTGGGGAACGGGATGCCGTTGGAGAGGCGCGGCGCGGTGGTCGCCACGAGGGGGTTGCCGCACACGCAGCGGGCGCCGATCTCCACGACGTCCCGGACCGGGCGGCCGAGCTGGCGGGACAGGGTGTCCAGGTCCTTCTCGGTGACGGTGCGGTCCTGGGCGGGGCGGGGGCTGACGGTCATGGTGTCCTCGGGGGTGCGGGGGTGGTGCGGGCGGGGGCGGGACGCGGGACTCACTCGAGCCCGGCGCGGACGGCCGAGTCCCACAGGCCCTCGGCCCACGGCAGGCGGGTGTTGACGGTCTCGTCCGCGCCGGCGGCGGGCGTGTCCTCGGCCTCGGTGTCGGTCTCGGTCTCGGAGGGCCGCCCCGTCACGGAGTACAGGGTCTCCCCCGGCATGACCAGCTCGAGACGCTCACGCGCCTGCTGGGTCACGTAGGAGGGATCGTCCCACAGCTGGATCCGCCGCTCGTAGTCCTCGCGCTGAGCCTGCATGGCGGCGATCTCCTCGCGCGCGGCCGAGATCTCCAGCTGCTGGTTCAGGAACGCGCGCAGAGTGGGCGCCACCAGGACGGCGGCCACCAGCAGCACGGCGACGACGATGAGCGCGCGGCCCGTGATCTGCCGGGCCGGCACCGGCTCCGGCAGCGGGGCCCGACGGCGGGCGGCCGTGGCGGCGGCCGATGCGGCGCGGCGGGGGGCGGGCCGGGGCCGACGCCCGGCCGGGCGGGCCGGCGCCGTCCGGCGCGGGGGTGCCGACGGGGACGCGGGGGCGGCGGTGTCCTCGGCGGGGGCCGTGTCGGCCCGGTCCGCGTCCGGGTGCCCGTCCAGGTGTCCGTGGTGACCGGCCTGGCGGCGCTCCTGGACGCTGTGCAGGTCGATGACCTCGGCGTCCGTCGCCGCGGGCGTCGGCGTGGTGGCCTCAGGGGTCGGCGTGGGCGCGTCCGCCTGCGGGGAGGCCGTCGTCGGGGCCGCCGGGGCCGCGACGGCGGGCCGGCGCGGGGCGCCCGTCGTCGGGTCGACACGGGGCACGCGGGGGCGGCGCGGACTCATCGCGGACTCCTTCGGACGCGTGGCGGGGACCCTCACAGCCTACTGCCCGCCCCTGGCAGGCTCCTGGCCGCCCCCGGGACGGGCGCGGGCCCGCCCGGAAGGATCCGAGCGGGCCCGCGCGTCGTCGTCGGGACGGTCAGCCGCGGAAGCGCGGGAAGGCGGAGCGGCCCGCGTAGACGGCGGCGTCGGCCAGGTCCTCCTCGATGCGCAGCAGCTGGTTGTACTTGGCCACGCGGTCCGAGCGGGCCGGGGCGCCGGTCTTGATCTGGCCGGCGTTGGTGGCCACCGCGAGGTCCGCGATGAACGTGTCCTCGGTCTCGCCCGAGCGGTGCGAGATCATGCAGTGGAACATGTGGCGCTGGGCCAGGGAGATCGCGTCGAAGGTCTCGGTCAGGGAGCCGATCTGGTTGACCTTCACGAGCAGGGCGTTGCCGGCCTTCTCGTCGATGCCGCGCTGCAGCCGCTCCACGTTGGTGACGAACAGGTCGTCGCCCACCAGCTGGACGCGATCGCCCAGCTGCGCCGTCAGGTGCTGCCAGCCGTCCCAGTCGTCCTCGTCGAGCGGGTCCTCGATGGAGACGATCGGGTAGTTGTCCACCAGCTCGGTGTAGTAGGCGGCCATCTCCTCGGCGGAGCGCTGCTGGCCCTCGAAGGTGTAGGAGCCCTTGTCGAAGAACTCGGAGGAGGCGACGTCCAGCGCCAGCGCGATGTCCTCGCCCAGGCGGTAGCCGGCCTTCGTCACGGCCTCGGCGATGAGGTCCAGGGCGGCGCGGTTGGACTCCAGGGACGGGGCGAACCCGCCCTCGTCGCCCAGGCCGGTGGACAGGCCCTTCTCCTGCAGCACGGACTTCAGGGCGTGGTAGACCTCGGTGCCCCAGCGCAGGGCCTCACGGAAGGACGGGGCGCCGATCGGGGCGATCATGAACTCCTGGATGTCCACGTTGGAGTCCGCGTGGGCGCCGCCGTTGAGGATGTTCATCATCGGCACGGGCAGCACGTGGGCGTTCGGGCCGCCCAGGTACTTGTAGAGCATGAGGTCGGAGGCCTGCGCGGCGGCCGCGGCGACGGCCATGGACACGCCCAGGATCGCGTTCGCGCCCAGCTTGCCCTTGTTGGGGGTGCCGTCCAGGTCCCGCATCGCACGGTCCACGGCGCGCTGGTCCGCGGCGAACTCGCCCTCGAGCTCCTCCGCGATGCCCTCGACGGCGGCGACGGCGTCCAGCACACCCTTGCCGCCGTAGCGCTTCTTGTCCCCGTCACGGCGCTCGACCGCCTCGAACTCGCCGGTGGACGCGCCCGAGGGCACGGCCGCGCGGCCCAGGGAGCCGTCGGTCAGCAGGACCTCCACCTCGACGGTGGGGTTGCCGCGCGAGTCGAGGATCTCGCGAGCGTGGATGGCGTCGATCAGGGCCATGGACGGGTCTCCTTCAATCGAAGTCGGAAGTCGTGCCCGCGGCGTGGACACGGCCTCAGCCTAGCGGGGACCTCAGGTTCCGGTCGGCCGCGCGCCGGCGACAAGACCGCCGTTCCCCCCTGCTGCGATGTCGCTGGGGCGCGGTCGGGACTGCGGCCGGGCCGGAGCGGCGTCGCGTCAGCCGGACGGACGCAGCGCCGACCAGTCCCCCGCACGCACCCGGGCCACCGTGGTGCGCAGGGCCCGTTCGGGGTCCAGCCCCGCCGCCCGGGCCCGACGCACCAGCGCGAACAGCTCCGCCCCGAGCGCGGCCTCGCCCGGCCACACCGCCGCCGGGCGCTCTCCCGCCTCGGCGGCCGGCGCCGGGACGTGCGCGGCGAGCGGGTCCGGCTCCTGCCGGGCCGCGCGGTCGACCACCTTCGCGGCGGCGGCCAGCGCCGGCAGCCGGGCCGGGATGCCGCCGACGTCGAGGCCCGGGCCGGTGCCGCCGTCGCCGTGGGCCGGGGCGGCGGACGAGAGCCCCGCGGCGGCCCGCTCCTGCGCCTTGACCCGCTCCCAGGCCAGCTCGACGGCCTCGGGCGTGACGGCGGCGAGCTCCTCGGCCGGGCGCAGGCCGCCCTCGGGAGTGAGCACGAGCGGGTTGCGCCGGATCATCTTGGCGGTGAGGGCGTCGGCCGCGTCGTCCAGGCGGAACCCGGCCGTCTCCGCCGGGGCGCCCGGCGCCCGGGAGACGGCGGCGTGCAGGACCACCTGGAACAGGACGTCCCCGAGCTCGGCGGCCAGGGCGGGATACGCGCCGTCGGCCCGACGCGCGGGCACGTCGGCCCATGCGGCGGCGTCGCGGGACTCGATCTCCGCCACCGCCTCGTACGCCTCCTCCACGAGGTACTCGGCGAGGTCGGCGTGGGTGAGCTCGGCCGTCCAGGGGCAGTGGTCGCGCAGGGCCTCGACCACCGCCACCAGACGGTCCACACTCGCGCTCACGGGCGGATCAGTCGTCCTCGTCCTCGTCGTCCAGCTCCTCGAGGACCGGGCCGACGGCGTCGCCGGAGATGACCTCGCCCCAGCCGGCCACGAGGATCTCGGCGAGGTCCTCGCGCTCGTCCACGGACAGGAAGGCGGCCTCGGCGGCGTTGAGCTGCAGGTCCAGCAGCTCGGAGAGCGAGTAGCCGAAGGTCTCGGCGAGCAGGTAGAGCTCGTCGGTCAGGGACACGTCCGAGACGAGCCGGTTGTCCGTGTTCACGGTGACGCGGAAGCCGAGCTGCACGAGCAGGTCGATGGGATGGCCCGCGATGCCCGCCGCGGCGTCCACCGCGCCGGTCTGCAGGTTCGAGGACGGGCAGACCTCCAGGGCGATCTGCCGGTCCCGCACCCACGCGGCGGTCTCGCCCAGGTCCACGATGCCGGTCAGCTCGTCCAGCTGCTCGCCATCCTCGTCCACGCCGCCGTACTCCACCGAGATGTCCTCGGCCAGGCGCACGCCGTGGCCCAGGCGCAGGGCGCGGCCGTCCACGAGGGCCGAGCGGACGGAGTCCAGGCCGTCGCCCTCGCCCGCGTGCACGGTGACGGGCAGGTGGTGGGCGGCCAGCCACGTGAAGGTGTCGGCGAAGCGGGAGGGCGGGAACCCGGCCTCGGCGCCCGCGATGTCGAAGCCCACGACGCCGGCCTCGCGGTGGCGCACGGCCAGCTCGGCGATCTCCTGGGCCCGGTCGGCGTGCCGCATCGCGGTGACCAGCTGGCCCACGCGGATCACGTGGCCCGCGGCGTCGGCGGCCTCGACCGCCTCGTCCAGGCCGGCCTGCACGGCCTCGACGGCCTCGTCCAGGCTCAGCCCGCCGGCCAGGTGCTGCTCGGGGGCCCAGCGGATCTCGCCGTAGACGACGCCGTCGGCGACCAGGTCCTCGACGAACTCGCGGGCCACGCGGCGCAGCTGCTCGCGGGTCTGCATCACGGCGGTGGTCAGGGCGAAGACCTGCAGGTACTTCTCGAGGGACTCGCCGTTGGCGTGCTCGGCGATCCACTCGGCCAGGCCCTCGACGGTGTCCGCGGGGACCTCGACGCCGGCCTCGCGGGCCAGGTCGAGGACGGTGCCCACGCGCAGGCCGCCGTCGAGGTGGTCGTGGAGGGAGACCTTGGGCAGGACGGCCAGGTCGACCTCGAGCGGGGAGGGGGATGCGGTGTCCGGAAGCTGCGTCGTCGTCACGGGCGTCACTCTACGGCAGGGCGCTCAGCGCAGGGCCTCCTGCTCGGCCAGGGTGAGGCCCTTCACCCCGGCGCCCAGCCGGCGGCGCAGCAGGGCCTTGAGCAGACGGTCCAGCAGCAGGCCCACGAGCGCGGCACCCGTCACGGAGACGGCGATCTGCAGCACCGGGTTCTCCAGCCAGCCCGCGGTCAGGCGCGCGATCATGATCGAGTACGCGGCCCAGCTGGCCGTGGAGAGCAGGTCCAGCGCCACGAACCGCACCGGCGGATAGCGGGTGGCGCCGGCCGTGAGGTTCAGGGCCACGCGGCCGCCGGGGATGAACCGGGCGGTGAACAGCAGCAGCGCGCCGTGGCTGTGCAGGTGGTGACGGGCGACCTCGACCGTGGCCCGCACCCGCCGCAGCCGCATCCACCGGAACCGCTCCACGCCCACGGCACGGCCAATCGCGTACGCGGCCACGTCCCCCAGGAACGCGCCCGCGAAGCCGACCCCCCACAGCGCCCACAGGGAGAACGGGTGCCCGTCGCGGACGATCGCGCCGAGGGCCACCAGCACCGACTCCGACGGGAAGATCGGCACGATGCCGTCGAACAGGCACAGCAGCAGCGTCAGCGGCAGGACCCACCACTGCGCGGAGGCGTGGAGGATCGCCTCCTCGAGCCACGCGAGCATCCGGTCAGCCGATCCGGTCCAGGATCACGGAGCGCTCCCGCAGGGTCCGGGCGGCGTCGTCGTCGAGCTCGCCGACGGCCCAGCCGCCGGCGAGCGCGGCCTTCGCCCGCTCGAAGCGCTCCGGCGTGTCCGTGTGCAGGGTCAGCACCTTCTGACCCCGGGCCACGCGCTCGCCGGGGCGCACGTGCACCTCGACGCCGGCCGCGGCCTGGACGGCCTGGCCCTGCCGCTCCCGCCCGGCGCCGAGGCGCCACGCGGCCAGGCCCACGGCCATCGCGTCCAGCTCGCTGAGGACGCCGTCCGTCTCCGCGACGACGTCCTCGGTGTGGGCCGCCGTCGGGAGGGCCGCGCGGGGGTCGCCGCCCTGGGCCTCGATCATCCGGTTCCACACGTCCATCGCCCGGCCGTTGGCCAGGTGCTCGGCCGGGTCCACGTCCGTGACCCCGGCGCCGGCGAGCATCGCGGCGGCGAGCGCCACGGTGAGCTCCACGACGTCGGCCGGGCCGCCGCCGGCGAGCACCTCCACCGACTCGCGGACCTCGAGGGCGTTGCCGGCCGTCCGGCCCAGGGGCACGGACATGTCCGTGAGCAGCGCCGAGGTGTCCACCCCGGCGTCGCGGCCGAGGTCCACCATGGTCCGGGCCAGTTCGCGGGCGGACGCCTCATCCTTCATGAAGGCGCCCGAGCCGCACTTGACGTCCAGCACGAGGGCACCGGTGCCCTCGGCGATCTTCTTGGACATGATCGAGGAGGCGATCAGCGGGATGGCCTCCACCGTGCCGGTGACGTCGCGCAGGGCGTACAGGCGCTTGTCCGCCGGGGCCAGGCCCGAGCCGGCGGCGCAGATCACGGCGCCCACCTCGGAGAGCTGGCGCAGCATCGCCTCGTTGCTGAGGTCGGCCCGCCACCCGGGGATCGCCTCGAGCTTGTCCAGGGTGCCGCCGGTGTGCCCGAGGCCGCGGCCGGACAGCTGCGGCACCGCCACCCCGAAGGAGGCCACGAGCGGGGCCAGCGGTAGGGTGATCTTGTCCCCCACGCCGCCGGTGGAGTGCTTGTCCGCGGTGGCCAGGGGGCGGCCGTCCGGGGTGGTGAGCCCGCCGAAGTCCATGCGCTCGCCCGAGGCGATCATCGCGTCCGTCCAGCGGGCGATCTCGGCGCGGTCCATGCCGTTGAGCAGGATCGCCATGGCCAGGGCGGACATCTGCTCGTCCGCCACCACGCCGCGGGTGTACGCGTCCACCACCCAGTCGATCTGCTCGGGCGACAGCGTCCCCCGGTCCCGCTTGGTGCGGATCACCTCGACGGCGTCGAAGGGCTCGGCCTGCGGCTGCGCGGTCATGGGGTTCTCCTCGGAGGACGGCTGCGACGGTCAGCCTCCGACTCTAGCGAGCGGGCCCGGGAGCGCGCCGCAGGTCAGGGACGGTCCGCCCGCTCCAGGTCGGCCGGGCCGAAGGCGTCCGGCAGCACCGCGTCGATCCCCCGCTCCCCCGCCGGGGTGAGCAGCACGAGCCCGGGGGCGCGGAACTCGTACAGCAGCTGGCGGCACCGCCCGCAGGGCATGGTGAGCACGCCCTCGCCGTCCACGCACACGAACGCGGCCAGTCGGCCGCCCCCGCCCATGCGCAGGTCGGCCAGCAGCGCGCACTCGGCGCACAGGGTCAGCCCGTAGGACGCGTTCTCGATGTTGCAGCCCGAGACGAGGCGGCCGTCGTCGGTGAGCGCGGCGGCGCCCACCCGGAACCCCGAGTAGGGCACGTAGGCGTGCTCCGTGGCGGCCAGGGCCGCGGCCCGCAGCCGGTCCCAGTCCACGCGCGGCGCCGTCGTCGTGTGCTGCCCGTCCGCCACGGCTACTCCTTCACGTACGGCACGCCCGAGGCGGCCGGGCCGCGCGAGCGGCCCACGAGGCCGGCCACGGCGAACACCGTGACGAGGTACGGGAGCATCGCCATGAACTGGCTCGGCACCGGGGTGCCGAGGATCGCCAGGACGTACTGCATGTTGGTGGCGAAGCCGAACAGCAGCGCCGCGAAGAACGCGCCGATCGGGTTCCAGCGGCCGAAGATCACGGCCGCGAGCGCGATGAAGCCCTGGCCCGCCGTCATCTCCTTGGTGAAGGACGACGCGGAGACGAGCGTGAAGAACGCCCCGCCCATGCCGGCCACCGCACCGCCCAGCAGGACGGCGGCGTACCGCGTGCGGTTCACGTCGATGCCCACGGTGTCCGCGGCCTTGGGGTGCTCGCCCACGGCGCGCACGCGCAGGCCCCAGCGGGTGCGGAACAGGGCGAACCACAGCGCGATGACGAGCAGGTACATCGCGTAGCCCAGGATCGTCTGGTCGAACAGGATGGGCCCGAGCACGGGGATGTCCGCCAGGCCCGGGATCCGCAGGTTCGGGAAGTGCGGCGGCGCGTTGAGCTCGGTGTCCCCGCCCGTGAGGACGGTGGAGTACAGGAAGCTCGTCAGGCCGGCCACGAGCACGTTGAGCACGACGCCGACGATCACCTGGTTGACCAGGTACTTGATCGAG
Organism: Micrococcus sp. GbtcB5; assembly: GCF_019091605.1. NCBI lineage: Bacteria > Bacillati > Actinomycetota > Actinomycetes > Micrococcales > Micrococcaceae > Micrococcus > Micrococcus sp. GbtcB5. The sequence continues at coordinate 11,438 of NZ_JAGXJK010000026.1, read as the reverse complement.
AACACGGCGAGCAGCCAGGACACGAGGACGCCGGCCACGATCGCGGCGGCCAGGCCCGCCCAGGGCGAGCCGGTGGCGGTGCCGACGACGGCGGCCGTGAACGCGCCCGCCAGCAGCTGACCCTCGATCGCGATGTTCACCACGCCCGAGCGCTCGGCCAGGATGCCGGCCATCGAGCCGAAGATCAGCGGGACGGCCAGCGCGAACGAGCCGGCGATCAGGCCGGTGAGGAACACGGTGGTGTTGTCCGCCGAGCCGATCACCCAGATGAGGAACGCGGCCACGAAGGCGACGGCGAACAGGGCCGCGGCCCAGCCGGGGGTGCGCCCCGAGCGCAGGGTCGCCAGCCAGGCCACCGCGGTCAGCACCGCCATGAGCCCGACGAGCAGCCAGCCCCCCAGCACGGGGTCGGCGGTCAGGTCCGGGAGCACGACGGCGTCGGACGCGTTCGAGAGTCGGAAGGTCGCCGCCGCCTCGGGGGCGCCGAGGGCGAAGACGGCCAGGGCCAGCAGGGTCAGGATCGTCAGGGCGATCGGGGTGGTCCAGTGCCGGACCACGACCCGGGCGGGCTCGGCGGCCTCGGGGCGGACGACGTCGGCGTGGGGCCGGGCGGCGGTCGCGCTCATCGGGCGTCCCCCTTCTGCTCGTGCGGGCGGTGGGTCGGGGCCGTGTCCGTGGGCTGCGTGGTCGGAGCCTGCGGGTCCGCGACGGCGGCCGCCGCGGCCTCCTGGACGCCCGTGGACGGGGCGGCGGCGTGGCCGCCGGCGCCGGTCACCACGGCGCCAGCCACGGCGGGCTGGGTCACGGGGTCGGCGGCGCGGCGGGCGCGGGCGGCGCCCGGGGCGGGCAGCCGGAAGATGGCGCGCACCAGCGGCGGGGCCGCGATGAGCAGCACGATCACGGACTGCACCACGAGGACGATGTCGACCGGCACCCCGGTCTCGGTCTGCATGGTCACGCCGCCGGCGCGCAGGGCGCCGAAGAGCAGGCCCGCGAACAGCACGCCCACCGGGTGGGACCGGCCGAGCAGGGCCACCGTGATCGCGTCGAAGCCGAAGGACCCGGCCACGGAGGTGTTCAGCGTGCTCTCCGTGCCGGCGACGTGGGTGGCGCCGGCCAGGCCGGCGAGGCCGCCGGAGATCGCCATGGCGGCCAGGTAGGAGCCCTTGACGGAGATGCCGGCCGTGCGGGCGGCGTCCGGGTTGGCGCCCACGGCCCGCAGACGGAAGCCGAGGGTGGAGCGCTGCATCAGCCACCACGTGAAGAGCACGGCCAGCAGTGCGACGAAGAAGCCCCAGTGCAGCCGGAAGTCGGTCCCCAGCAGCCGCGGGAACATGGCGGAGCGGTCCAGCGGCGCGGACACCGGGTTCGTGGTGCCGGGCGCCCGCAGGACGGGGGTGTTCAGCAGGTACGCGAGCAGGTTCACCGCCACGTAGTTGAGCATGATCGTGAGGATCACCTCGTGCGCGCCCGTCCAGGCCTTGAGCACGCCGACGACGGAGCCCCACAGCACGCCGCCGAGCACGCCCATCACGACGACGAGCAGCAGGTGCACGCCGGGCGGCAGGTGCAGGTGCACGCCGAACCACGTGGCGAACATGGCGCCGAAGATGAACTGGCCCTGGCCGCCGATGTTGAACAGACCCGCCCGGAAGGCGATGGCGATGCCCAGCGAGATGATGATCAGCGGGGTCGCCACGGTGAGGGTCTCGGTGAGCGGGTAGAGCATGCCCGTCGCGTCCGAGGCCCGGTAGTTGAAGACGGCGCCGCGGAACAGGGCCGCGAAGGCTCCGGCGAACGCGGCCCAGGCGGCGGACAGCAGGTCGCTCGGGCGGGCGAAGAAGTAGCCGGCGGCATCGCGGACGTCCTCGTCCACGGCGATGATCAGCAGACCGGAGATGAGCAGGGACAGCAGGATCGCCAGGACGGTGACCGTGCCGTTGCCCGAGAGGATCCGGCGCAGGGCGGAGTCGGCGGGGGCGGGCCGGGTGGCCGCGTCGGGCGCGGGGGCCGGGCGCTGCGGGGCGGCGGTGCTCACGGGCGCTCTCCTTCCGTGGTGGGGTGGGCGGCGGGCGCCGCGCCGGTGGTGCCGGGCGTGTCCGCGGCGACGTCCGTGCCGGAGGCGAGGGCCGCGTCGTCGGGGGTCTGGCCGGCCATCATGAGGCCGAGCGTCTCGCGCGAGGTGTCCCCCGGCACGATGCCGACGATCCGCCCGTGGTACATCACGGCGATCCGGTCGGCCAGCTCGAGGACCTCGTCCAGCTCGGTGGAGACGATCAGCACGGGGGTGCCGGCGTCGCGCTCGGCGATGATCCGGTCGTGCAGGAACTCGATCGAGCCGACGTCCACGCCGCGCGTGGGCTGCGAGGCGATGAACAGGCGCAGCCCGTCCACGAGCTCGCGGGCCATGACGACCTTCTGCTGGTTGCCTCCCGAGAGGGAGGAGACCGGCAGGTCCACGCCCTGGGTGCGGACGTCGAACTCGGCCACGCGGCGCTCGGCGAGCGCCCGCACCGCGGCGGGGCGCATCTGCACGGCGTTGCCGGCCGGGGCGACGTCGTACCGGTTGAGCACCATGTTCTCCGCCACGGAGAACGGGCCGACGAGCCCGTCCGTGGAGCGGTCCTCGGGCACGAAGCCGACGCCGGCGCGGATGATCTGGCGGGTGGACCGGCCGATCAGCTCCCGGCCGTCCAGGGTGACGGAGCCGGTGGCCTTGACCAGGCCCATGATCGCCTCGGTCAGCTCGGTCTGCCCGTTGCCCTGCACACCGGCCACGGCGAGGACCTCGCCCTGGCGGATGGCGAAGGACACGGCGTCCAGCAGCACCTGGCCCGTGGGCGAGACGACGGAGAGGTCCTCGACGCGGAACGTCTCCTCCCCCAAGGTGGGGGCCGTCTTGCGCCGCTCGAGGACGACGTTCCGGCCCACCATGAGGGCGGCCAGCTCGGCGGCCTCGGCGGAGGGGTCCGCCGTGCCGACCACGCGGCCGCGGCGCAGCACGGTGATGTCGTCCGAGACGGCCTTGACCTCGCGCAGCTTGTGGGAGATGAACACGATCGCCGTGCCGTCCGCGCGCAGCTGGCGGATGATGCCGAGCAGCTCGTCGGTCTCCTGGGGGGTGAGCACGGCGGTCGGCTCGTCCAGGATGAGGATGCGTGCGTCGCGGACGAGGGCCTTGATGATCTCGACGCGCTGCTGCACGCCCACGGGCAGGTCCTCGACGACGGCGTCCGGGTCCACGTCGAAGCCGTACTGCGCGGAGATCTCCCGGATCCGCCGGCGGGTGGCCTCGAGGTCGAGCACGCCCAGGGCGCGGGTGTGCTCGTCGCCGAGGGCCACGTTCTCGGCCACCGTGAAGACGGGCACGAGCATGAAGTGCTGGTGCACCATGCCGATGCCCGCGCGCATGGCCTCACCGGGGCCGGAGAACCGGACGGGCTCGCCGTCGAGCAGGATCTCCCCCTCGGTGGGCTCGTAGAGCCCGAAGAGGACGTTCATCAGGGTGGACTTGCCGGCGCCGTTCTCACCGAGGAGGGTGTGCACCCGCCCCGACTCCACGGTCAGGTTCACGTCCTCGTTCGCGGCGAACGAGCCGAAGCGCTTGGTGATCCCGCGCAGTTCGAGCCTCATCGAGGGCCTTCCGTCTGGTCGATGCTCGTGGTGCCGCGCTCGGCGGCGGGGGCGGGCCGGGCGCCCGCGCGCCGCGGGGCCGGTCCGGAGGGGTCCGGGCCGGCCCTGCGGCGGTGGCGAGGCGGGTCAGGCCTCCGGGGAGTACTCCGAGCCGACCTTCAGCTCGCCCGAGACGATCTTGGCCTCGAGGTCCTTGAGCTCGTCCTTGAGCTCCTGCGGCACCGTGTCCTCGAAGTCGTGGAACGGGGCCAGCTCGACGCCCTTGTTCTCCAGCGTGCCCACGTAGGGCTCGGCCGAGAACTCGTCCTTCAGGTCCGCGGCGATCACGTCGGAGACGGACTGGCCCATGTTCTTCTTCACCGAGGTGAGGATCAGGTTGCCGTCCTTGGTGGACTCGTAGCCGTCCGAGTCCGGCCAGATGACCTTGACGTCCTTGCCGCCCTGGTTCGCCTCGCGGACGGCGTCCAGGGTGCCCAGGCCCACGGGGCCCGCCACCGGCATCACGATGTCGGCGCCCTCGTTGATGAAGTTGGCGGTGTTCGTCTTGCCGTTGGCCACGTTCTGGAAGTCGCCCGTGAAGGAACCGGTCTTCGCGTCCTTGTCCCAGCCCAGGACCTTGACGTCCTTGTCCTTGACCTCGTTGTAGTGCTCCACGCCGCGGGCGAAGCCGTCCATGAAGATGGTGACGGTGGGGATCTCCATGCCGCCATAGGTGGCCACGGTGCCGGTCTCGGTGGTGCCCGCCGCCAGGTACCCGGCCAGGAACGCCGCCTGCGCCGTGTCGTAGGTGAGCTTCTGGAAGTTGTCGGAGAAGCCCTCCGCGGTGACGTCCACGCCGAAGAAGTGGGTGTCCGAGTGCTGCGCGGCGATCGGCTTCATGGCGTCGCCGAGGAGGAAGCCCACGCCGATGACGGCGTCGCAGTCGGCGTTGACCATGGCGGTCACGTTCGGGGTGAACTCGCTGGGCTCGTTCGACTCGGCCTCGCTGGTGGTGATGCCGTAGGCCTTCTCGGCGGCCTTGAGGCCCTCGTAGGAGGACTGGTTGAAGGAGCGGTCGTCGAAGCCGCCCTCGTCCGAGACGATGCAGGCCTTGTAGTCCTTGTTGTCCGAGCCGACGCCGTCCACGGTGGCGATGGCCTCGCTCTCGGCGGCGCCGGAGCCCGAGGCCTCGGACTGCTCCGGCGGGGCGCCGCACGCGGTCAGCAGCAGGCCGGAGACGCCGAGCGCGGCGGCGGGGAGCAGGAGACGACGACGGCGCGCGGCCGAGGGGGTGGCGATGCCCATGGGGTCCTCATTTCGGAAGGCACGGTGCGAGGTCCGCGGCCGGTGGCCGCGGAAAGACGGGGCCCGTGCGGGCGGCCCCGTCCGGATGAGCGCGAGTCTACCGAACGGTGGGCCCGTCCCCTCCGGCGGGTGCGGGCGGCGGGGTCAGTGGTGGTCCTCGCCCGTGAGCACCTGCAGCGCGGCGGCGGTGAAGACCCGCATGCCCACGCCGATGGCCCGCTCGTCCGGCGCGTAGTCCCCGCGGTGCAGATCGTAGATGGGGCCACCCGGGGACCGGGTGCCGAGGCGCAGCATGGAGCCGGGCACCTTCTGGGTCATCCAGGCGAAGTCCTCGCCGCCCATCGACTGCGGGGTCAGGACGATCGCCCGCGAGCCGAGCTCCCGCCGCGCCGCGGTCTCGATCAGCGCCGTCTCGCCCTCGGTGTTGTGCACCGGCGGGACGCCGCGCACGTGCTCGAGCTGCACGTGCACGCCGTACGGCGCGGCCACCTGCCGGACCACCTCGTCGAGCAGCGCACCGGCCTCCTCCCACACGTCCGCGTCGAGGCAGCGCATGGTCCCGGCCAGGTAGCCGGTGTTGTCGATCGCGTTGGGCGCGCTGCCGGCGGCGATCTGCCCCCACACCACGGAGACGGCCGAGCGCACGTCGATCCGCCGGGAGAGCACGGCGGGCACGTTCACGGCGATCTGGGACAGGGCGAAGACCATGTCCTCGGTGAGGTGGGGCCGCGAGGTGTGCCCACCGCGTCCGGTGAGGGTGATCCGGATGGTGTCCGCCGCCGAGGTGATGGCGCCGATGCGGGTGCCGATCGAGCCGACGTCGACCTGGGGGTCGCAGTGCGCCGCCAGGATGCGGGGAACGTCGTCGAGGATCCCCTGGCGCAGCACGGCCAGGGAGCCGCCGGGCAGCCGCTCCTCCGCGGGCTGGAAGATGACGCGGACCGTGCCGTGGACCCGCTCGCCGACCGCGCGCAGGTCGGCGTCGGCGGTGGCCCCCCGGAGGATGCGGCCGAGGGCGACGGCCACACCCGCCATGACGGCGGTGTGCATGTCGTGGCCGCACGCGTGCGCGACGCCGTCATTGACGGACACGTAGGGCAGGCCGGTCTCCTCCTCGACCGGCAGCGCGTCGATGTCCGCGCGCAGGGCCAGCACCACCGGCCCCTCCCCGACGTCCACGTAGGCGCCCGTGGACTCCATCCGCACGGGCGAGAGCCCATAGCCGGAGAGCAGCTCCACGATGCGGTCGGTGGTGCGGTACTCCTCATAGGAGAGCTCGGGATGCCGGTGCAGGTCCCGGCGGAAGGACACGATCTCGTCCTCGAGCTCGGCCACCACGGGGCCCACCGAGGGGACGGAGGTCGGACGGGGCCCGGTCAGCACGGAGTCGGAGGTGGTCATGGCCCAGCACCCTACTCCGAGGGTGCCGGGCGGCGCGGGCCGGGACCGGCCGGGGACGCGGTCAGAGGACCTCGTCCACGCCCTCCGCCTTGAGCGCCTCGACGGCCTTCTTGACCTCCTGGGCGTGCTCCGTGGTGGTGACCAGCAGCGCGTCCTCGGTGTCCACCACGACGACGTCCTCGATGCCGATCAGCGCGATGACGCGCTTCGTGTCCGTCACCACGACGCCGGACGCGTCGTCCGAGTACACGCGCGGGGTGTCGCCGATCACCGTGATGCCGGAGGCGTCCTTGACCGGGTTCAGGCGGGCGATCGCCGCGAAATCCCCCACGTCGTCCCACGTGAAGGAGCCGGGGATCACGGCCACGTCGCCGACGGCGGCGGCGGGCTCGGCCACGGCGTAGTCGATGGCGGTCTTCGTCAGCTCGGGCCACACCCGGGCCATGACCTCGTCCCGCTCCGGCGTCTCCCACGCGCGGGCGATCTCCATCAGGCCGGCGTGCAGCGCGGGCTCGTTCTCCTCGAGGTGGGCCAGCATGAGGCCCACGGGCGCCACGAACATGCCCGCGTTCCAGAGGTAGCGGCCGGACTTCACGTACTGCTGGGCGACCTTCAGGTCCGGCTTCTCCACGAACGCGGCGACGTCATGCGCGTCCGGAGCGCCGGCCACGCGGAGGCGGCGGCCCCGGCGGATGTAGCCGAAGCCCGTGGCCGCGTGCGTGGGCTCGATGCCGATGGTCACGATCCGGCCGGTGGCCGCCGTCTCGACGGCCTGCCGCACCGCGTCCTGGAAGACCTCCACCGGGGAGATCACCTGATCCGCCGCGAACGAGCCCATGATCGTGTCCGGGTCACGCAGGGAGAGGATCGCCGCGGCCAGGCCGATGGCGGCCGCGGAGTCCTTCGGCGAGGGCTCGAGCACCAGATCCGTCTCCGCCAGGGCCGGCAGCTGCGTGCACACCGCCTCCCGGTGGGCCTCCCCGGTCACCACGAGCATGCCCGCGGCCAGGGGCGCCAGACGGTCCCACGTGGCACGGATCAGGGTCTGGCCCGAGCCGGTGAGGTCGTGGAGGAACTTCGGCGCGGCGGCCCGCGAGAGGGGCCACAGGCGGGTGCCCACGCCCCCGGCGGGGATCACGGCGTGGAAGCGGGACAGGGCCGTGCCCGGCGCGGCCTCGCGCGGGGCATCGGTCAGGTTCGGATCGGTGCTCACCGGCCCAGACTACGGAACCGTCCGGACGGGGGACCACTCGACGCGTCCCAGGCGGGGCACAGCCCAGACCGAACAGGACGGCGGCGGGGCGCCGCACGCGTCACAGTGGTCGCCCGGGTCCCCGATCGGGCACGGAGGCGCGGGAAGGGTCTACCCTAGGCGGAGGAATCCACTCGCACACGCCCCTGCCCGTCGTCGTCCCACGGCGGAGGACCGGGATCGTGCATTCCCCCTGGAGGTATCAACCGTGTCTAGCGCCACTGCGCAGGCCCCGGCCAAGAACGGCCGCGGAACCCTGTACCGGGGCCACGGCGGCATGTGGTCCTGGGTGGGCCACCGCGTCACCGGCGTCGTCATCTTCTTCTACCTGCTCGTCCACGTGCTGGACACGGCCCTGGTCCGGGTCTCCCCCGAGGCCTACAACGCCGTGATCGGCTCGTACAAGACGTGGTACTTCGCGCTCGGCGAGGCCGGCCTCGTCGCGGCGATCATCTTCCACGCCCTGAACGGCCTGCGCATCATCCTGGTCGACTTCTGGAAGGGCGGCACCCAGCACCACAAGACCCTGCTGTGGATCGTGCTGGGGCTGTGGGTCGTCCTGACCCTGGGCTTCGCCATCCGTCATTTCAGCCTCGCACTCGGAGGTCACTGAGCCATGAGCACCACCGCTGAGACCACCATCGCGGCGCCCCGCAGCCGCCGTCTGGACCCCAAGTACACGCGCGACGGCGGCGGCCGCGGCAACTTCGAGATGCTCGCCTGGCTGTTCATGCGCATCTCTGGTGTCTTCCTCGTCGTGCTGATCGCCGTGCACCTGACCACCAACCTGCTGGTGGGCGACGGCATCCACGCCATCGACTTCGGCTTCGTGGCCGGCAAGTGGGCGCACCCGCTGTGGCAGTTCTGGGACCTGGCCCTCCTGTGGCTGGCCATGCTGCACGGCGCCAACGGCGTGCGCACGATCATCAACGACTACACCCGCCGCGGCAGCGCCCGCTTCTGGCTGACGATGATCCTGTACATCGCCACGGCCGTGATCATCATCCTCGGCACCCTGGTGATCTTCACCTTCGATCCCTGCATGGTGGACGCCTCCGGCGCCCTGCTCGAGGGCTCCCCGGCCTTCTGCGGCTGACCCCGGCAACGTTCACCCTGCGGTGCGGCCGGCCCGAGCGGCCGCCGCGTCACAGACACCCAGAAAGAGAGACCTGAATGCAGGTGCACAAGTACGACGTGGTGATCGTCGGCGCCGGCGGCGCGGGCATGCGCGCGGCCATCGAGGCCGGTCAGCGCGCGCACACCGCCGTCCTCACCAAGATCTACCCCACGCGTTCCCACACCGGCGCGGCCCAGGGCGGCATGTGCGCGGCCCTCGCCAACGTCGAGGAGGACAACTGGGAGTGGCACACGTTCGACACCGTCAAGGGCGGCGACTACCTGGTGGACCAGGACGCCGCGGAGGTCATGGCCAAGGAGGCCATCGACGCGGTGCTCGACCTCGAGAAGATGGGCCTGCCCTTCAACCGCACCCCCGAGGGCAAGATCGACCAGCGACGCTTCGGCGGCCACACCCGTGACCACGGCAAGGCGCCCGTGCGCCGCGCCTGCTACGCCGCGGACCGCACCGGCCACATGATCCTCCAGACGCTGTACCAGAACTGCGTCAAGCACAACGTGGAGTTCTACAACGAGTTCTACGTGCTCGACCTGCTGCTGGTGGAGGAGGACGCCGTGCGCGAGGACGGCACCGCCTACAAGCAGAAGCGCACCGCCGGCGTCGTCTCCTACGAGCTGGCCACCGGCGAGATCCACGTCTTCCAGGCCAAGTCGGTCGTCTTCGCCACCGGCGGCGCCGGCAAGGTGTACAAGACCACCTCGAACGCCCACACCCTCACCGGCGACGGCATGGCCATCGCCTACCGCGCGGGCCTGCCGCTGGAGGACATGGAGTTCGTGCAGTTCCACCCGACCGGCCTGGCCGGCCTGGGCATCCTGCTCTCCGAGGCCGCACGCGGCGAGGGCGGCATCCTCCGCAACGCGGACGGCGAGCGCTTCATGGAGCGCTACGCCCCCACCATCAAGGACCTCGCCCCGCGCGACATCGTGGCCCGGTCCATGGCCGAGGAGGTCCGTCAGGGCCGCGGCGCCGGTCCCAACAAGGACTACGTGCTGCTCGACCTGACGCACCTGGAGCCCTCGCACATCGACGAGAAGCTCCCGGACATCACCGAGTTCGCCCGCACGTACCTGGGCGTCGAGCCCTACACGGAGCCGGTGCCGGTGTTCCCCACCTGCCACTACTTCATGGGCGGCATCCCCACGAACATCAAGGCCGAGGTCCTCCAGGACAACGACACCGTCGTGCCGGGCCTGTACGCCGCCGGCGAGGTGGCCTGCGTATCCGTGCACGGGTCCAACCGCCTGGGCACCAACTCGCTGCTGGACATCAACGTGTTCGGCCGCCGCGCCGGCATCTACGCCGCCGAGTACGCCGTGCAGGCGGACTGGGTGGAGCTGCCCGAGGGCGGCGAGCTGCCGACCGTGGAGCACATCGAGAACCTGCGCTCCGCCACCGGCTCCGAGCGCGTCGCGGACATCCGCGCCGAGCTCCAGGAGTCCATGGACGCGGACATGCAGGTCTTCCGCGACGAGGACTCGATCCGCCGCGCACTGGCCAAGATCGAGGAGCTGCGCGGGCGCTACGAGAACGTGTCCGTCCAGGACAAGGGCCACCGCTTCAACCTCGACCTGCTCGAGGGCATGGAGCTGGGCTATCTCCTGGACATCGCCGAGGCGATGACCCTCGCGGCCCTGGGCCGCAAGGAGTCCCGCGGCGGCCACTACCGCGAGGACTACCCCGATCGCGACGACGAGAACTTCATGGCGCACACCATGATCTACCGTGACGAGACGGCGGAGATGGAGGGCGTCAAGGGCATCCGCTTCGAGACCAAGCCCGTCGTCGTGACCCGTTACCAGCCGATGGAGCGTAAGTACTGATGAGCCACTCAGCAACCGAGACCGAGGCCCCCGTGGCCCAGGCGCAGACCCAGTCCGCCGGCGGCGGCGCAGGCGAGGTCGAGAGCTTCGACATCGTGCTCAAGGTCCGCCGCTACCTCCCGGAGTCCTCCGAGGAGTCCTACTGGGACGAGTGGCGCCTGACCATGTACGGCACCGACCGCGTGCTGGACGCCCTGCACAAGGTCAAGTGGGACCACGACGGCACCCTGTCGTTCCGCCGCTCCTGCGCCCACGGCGTGTGCGGCTCCGACGCCATGCGCATCAACGGCCGCAACCGACTGGCCTGCAAGACGCTCCTGAAGGACCTCGACCTGTCCAAGCCCATCCTGGTGGAGCCCATCAAGGGCCTGCCGGTGGAGAAGGACCTGATCGTGGACATGGACCCGTTCTTCCAGTCCTACCGCGAGATCATGCCGTTCCTGGTCGCCGAGGGCCACGCGCCCACCAAGGAGCGCTACCAGTCCCAGGCCGACCGGGCGATCTACGACGACACCACGAAGTGCATCCTGTGCGCCGCGTGCACCTCGTCCTGCCCGGTGTTCTGGACGGACGGCCAGTACTTCGGCCCGGCCGCCATCGTCAACGCGCACCGGTTCATCTTCGACTCGCGTGACGAGGCCGGCGACATGCGCCTGGAGATCCTGAACGACAAGGAGGGCGTGTGGCGCTGCCGCACGACCTTCAACTGCACCGACGCGTGCCCCCGCGGCATCCAGGTGACCAAGGCGATCGCCGAGGTGAAGCAGGCCATCCTGGCCCGCCAGTTCTGATCCCCCGCACCACGACGGTGGGCCCGCCCCCCCGCCGAGGGGGGGGGCCGGCCCGGGCGGGGGGGGGGGCCGCCCCCCCCCGCGGGGGCCGAGCGGGGCCCCGCGGGCGCGGGGGC
>NZ_JAGXJK010000259.1:0-257 GCF_019091605.1 Micrococcus sp. GbtcB5 | reverse complement strand
GGGCGCGGGGCCCGCCCCCCCGCCGGGGGGCCCCCCCCCCGCCGGCCGCCGTCGCGTCCACCCAGGTCGTCAGCCCCGTGGCCAGGGACAGCCATGTCACGGCGACCATCTCCACGACGTTGGGCGGGGTGCCGCGTGTGTGCCGGGGCCCGGGGAGGCACTGGGCGGCGCCGAAGGGCGGCACGCGCACCTCCACCGTGTTCCCGGGCACGCGGGGCGCCAGCTCCTCGTGCGCGAAGCGCACCGCCGTCGCCCGC
>NZ_JAGXJK010000258.1:0-257 GCF_019091605.1 Micrococcus sp. GbtcB5 | reverse complement strand
ATGGAGGCGCAGGAGCCGCTCGGCGAGGACCGCGGCGTCATCGTCAACACCGCGTCCGTGGCAGCCTACGCCGGGCAGATCGGCCAGATCGCGTACTCCGCCTCCAAGGGCGCCGTGGTCGCGCTGACCCTGCCCGCGGCCCGCGTGCTCGCCTCCTCGCAGATCCGCGTGGTCACGATCGCCCCCGGCCTGGTGGAGACGCCCATGATGGCCGGCCTGCCCGGGGCCGCCCGCGCGGCGCTGTCCTCCAAGACCCC
>NZ_JAGXJK010000257.1:0-257 GCF_019091605.1 Micrococcus sp. GbtcB5 | reverse complement strand
ACCCAGCACTGGACCGATCCTCATCTCCGCCTCGTCTATGACTACTGGGACCAATACCTCATCCCGTGTCACGAGGCCTACGGCTACACGGTCGACACCTCCGCGCGCCCCTCCAAAGAGGCATTCGTCCCCGCGTTCTACACTCCAGGCCGCCACCAGTGGTGGCCCTTCGCGGACAGCATGAGGGGCGTGTCGGCAGTACGCCAGGCCGGGGTCGCGCAGACATGCCCGGAGCTTCCGCCGCAGGATGACCTCTG
>NZ_JAGXJK010000256.1:0-258 GCF_019091605.1 Micrococcus sp. GbtcB5 | reverse complement strand
CTACTGACTTTGGCTGAAAAACCTCCGCATCAGCACCATACGCAGTTTCAGCTACAATACCTCCCCCAGCAAGTATTCCACCTACTAATAACAACGGTACTATTTTTTTCTTTGCGACTTTCATCATAACAACTCCCATCCCTTGTGATAAGCGCATTTCCCTATATTTGTAAGCGTATCTTCATATCACAACAAGAAATGGTAAAAATACACATTTTATTTTTTTCTCAAGAGTTATCAGGGAAACCGAACAATTTA
>NZ_JAGXJK010000255.1:0-258 GCF_019091605.1 Micrococcus sp. GbtcB5 | reverse complement strand
ACAGAAAGCCCTTTTAAACCAACATCCACACCAATCGACTCATTCGTTAGTTCTTGTAATTCAAAGTCTTCTTGGAATCCTACACTAATCCACCAGTGACGACCATCAAAGGTAACTCTTGGATTGGATGGTTTTTTATTTCTTGGTAGTTGTTGGCTTGTTTTCACTTCTCCAATAGACTGAATATGAACTACTTTCTTTCCTATAATCAGCCTTTCATAATTGGCATAAAATCCTTGGATTACATCTTTTTTAGAT
>NZ_JAGXJK010000254.1:0-258 GCF_019091605.1 Micrococcus sp. GbtcB5 | reverse complement strand
ATCGATGCCATTGAATTTCTTTTCTTCTCTTATACGCATATGCCACTCTACTGTTACATTTTGATCATATATGTCTTTGTTAAATTCAAATATGTGCACTTCAATAGATAATTGACGCTCATCTTCTTTAAAAGTTGGTTTATACCCAATATTACATACACCATCGTACCATTCATCGTGAACTTTTAATCTCACTGCATAAACACCTACAGGTGGTAATAGATACTCATCACTTAAACCTACATTAGCTGTGGGAAA
>NZ_JAGXJK010000253.1:0-258 GCF_019091605.1 Micrococcus sp. GbtcB5 | reverse complement strand
CGCCGTCCACGACGGCCTCGTCGCGGCGGTCGGCCACGCCGGCCACACCCGCGGTGCCGCCCACGCCAGCGGCGCCGGCGTCGGTGCGCACGTCGTCACGACGCACGTCGCCGACGTGATCCGCGGCGGAGTACTCCATGGAGTAGTACTCGTAGATGCGCTGCTCCTCCTCGGGGGACAGCGAGCCGTCCGCGTCCACGTTCGGGGCGTCCTTCACGAAGGACTTCTCGGAGGGCACCGGGATGCCGTCGGCGGGGG
>NZ_JAGXJK010000252.1:0-259 GCF_019091605.1 Micrococcus sp. GbtcB5 | reverse complement strand
GATATTTACAAGCGTCTAATTTAGACCAAATCCAAACACCATCATTATTTTCAACGTTGCACTTTCCCTCATAAACTTTTTCGATATGATCAACTGTGTTCCAGTTAATAGAACTTCCGCACCAACCTACATACTTCATATCAACTTCTACTTTCTCACCTGTATTAAATACTTGTCCCCTTGATAAGAGAAAATCAATAATAACGTTCTTCCCGTTTAGCGATGGATACTCTACTATGACATATTTAGTAGAACCGTC
>NZ_JAGXJK010000251.1:0-259 GCF_019091605.1 Micrococcus sp. GbtcB5 | reverse complement strand
GTCGTTAAAGAGGTCGTTATTAAAATAAATGAATTAAATATCGAACATGACCATTTTATCGAAACGTTGGAAAGAGAAGATCTCTATGAATTTATCGATACAGCCGCAAGAATAGCTGGCTTAGAATCCGAAGAAGAAATAACAGAAGAATGGCGAGAATGGTAAAAAAGTTGCACCTCTATTTGTTAGAGGTGCTACTTTTATCATACGCCAATTGAATTCATGATTTGATACCACCAAAAGGCAGTATCTCTCAAAA
>NZ_JAGXJK010000250.1:0-259 GCF_019091605.1 Micrococcus sp. GbtcB5 | reverse complement strand
ATAAGATGAAAATAAATAAGAAGATAATGCTTGCTGCTTGGAATGTGTTTGGTTCGTTTGTCGTATTCTTTTTCCCTTTTTGTTTAAAGATAGAAAAATCAATTTCTAAACCGCTTAAGAACATTAAGAAGATAAATCCTAGTGACGATAAGACTTGAAGCCACATATCTGGCTCAATAATATTAAACCCACTTTTACCTACAAAGATTCCTGCGATGATTTCTGCAACAACGACAGGAAGTGCTTTTAATTTAAAGCG
>NZ_JAGXJK010000025.1:0-31285 GCF_019091605.1 Micrococcus sp. GbtcB5 | reverse complement strand
AGCAGCTGATCGCCAAGCTGGGCCGAGCGGTGCCGACCAAGCTCATCGAGCTGGCCGGTCTGGGTAGGACGCTGAAGAAGAGGGCGGCGGACATCCTGGCCTACTTCGACCGACCCGGCACCTCCAACGGACCCACCGAGGCCATCAACGGTCGACTCGAGCACCTACGCGGATCCGCCTTGGGCTTCCGGAATCTCACCAACTACATCGCTAGGTCCTTGCTCGAGAGTGGAGGATTCAAGCCCCGTCTACACCCTCGATTGTGAAGAGCCTGCAAACGGCCCACCGAGGACGAAGGCCCCGGAACCACACGGTTCCGGGGCCTTCGGCGTTCCCGGGCTGGTCCCCACTCACCCGTTGGGGGCGGTTTCGGGCGGTATCCACGCCGAATACCGCCCGAAACCGCCCCCAAACGCCGCGGGGTGGGCCGGGCGCAGGGCCGCCCGCCCGACGCCGGCCCTCACGGCTTGACGCACACCACCGGGACGCGCGCCTCGAGGATGATCTGCTGCGCGGCCGATCCCAGCAGCAGCTTGCCCACGGGGGAGCGGTGCTTCACGCCCACCACGATCCGGCTCGCGCCCACGCGCTCGGCGTGCTCGAGCAGGTCGCCGACGGCGTCCCGGCCGCGCTCCTGGGCGTGCGCCACGGACGCGACGACGCCGGCCTCGCGCGCCTCCGCCTCGTCCGGCTCGGTCCCGTCGAGGGAGAACCAGACCACGTCCTCTCCGCGCAGGGCTGCCTCGGCCAGGGCGGCCCGCCAGGCCGCGGCGCTCTCGGGGGTGCTGGTTCCGGTGCTGATGATCGTCATGGGGACCACTGTGCGTCATGGACGCGGCCCCCGTCACCACCCGGACCGGTTGTCGTCGGTCACTCTGCGGACGCAGAGTGCACGCCGCCCCGCCCCACTGCTACCGTGACCTCCACCACTCGCACCTGTCCCCGGCGCCACTCCCTGGCGGCGGGGTGTCTCTGTTAGGAACCGCCATGTCCTCCACCTCCCCCGACGGCCCCCCGCGCCGACGCACGGGGATCGGCCGGATCGTCTTCAGTGTGATCGCGGTGCTCACCGTGCTCGCGGCCTCCGCCTTCTCCATCCGCTCGGCCTCGGGAGGCAACGACATCCGCACCAACCTGACCCTCATCGCCCCCGCGGCCGCCGGCGGCGGCTGGGACTCGTTCCAGCGCGAGCTGCAGCAGGCCATGCGCGTCAACGGGCTCGTGAACAACGTCCAGGTGGTCAACATTCCCGGCGCCGGTGGCAACATCGCCCTCGGTCAGCTGACCACGCTCGAGGACGCGAACAACCTCATGGTGGGCGGCACCGGCCAGATCGCCGCCCACGCGGCCCGTGGCACCGGCCCCGAGCTCTCCCAGGTCACCGCGGTCAGCCGCGTCGTCGAGGAGTACAGCCTCGTGGTGGTCCCGGCGGACTCGCCGTACCAGAGCATGGACGACCTGGTGACCGCCTGGCGCGCCGACCCCGCCCACGTGGCGTGGACCGGCGGCGGCTCCTTCGACCAGCTCGTCATGGCGGACATCGCCCGCACGGCCGACGTGCCGGTCGCGGACACCACCTACATCCCGTCCGACGGCGGCGGCGAGGCCATCCAGGCCCTGCTCAACGGCACCGCCCAGGCCTCCGCCGGCGGCTTCGCGGACATCTACCCGCAGGTCGAGGCCGGCCGACTGCGCGCCCTCGGCGTGGTGGCGGCCGAGCCGCTGGCCGGCGTCGAGGAGATCCCGACCCTGCGCTCCCAGGGCTACGACGTCACGCTCACCAACTGGCGCGCCCTGTTCGTGCCCCCGGGCGTCTCCGCGGAGGAGCGCACCGAGCTCGAGGCCCTCATCGCCGAGGCGGTCGACACCCCCGAGTGGAAGGAAGCGGTGCAGCGCAACTACTGGAACCCCGTGCCCCTCTCCGGCGCCGAACTCGAGGAGTTCATCGCCGCCGAGAAGGAGCGCATCGGCACGCTGACGGAGGAGATCAAGTGAGCCACGCATCCACCGTCCCCCCCGCCGCCGACGCCCCCTCCCGCTGGGGACGCGCCGCCGGGCTCTCCGCGCTCGTCATGCCGGCCGTGCTGGCCGCGTTCAGCCTCTACCTGCTGCTGGGATCCCTGGCCATGGACACCGAGGGCGCCGACTTCCCCGGCCCGGACTTCTTTCCGCTGATCCTCGCGGTCGCGGGCCTCGTGATCGCCGCCGCGCTCGCGGTGGAGGTCGTGCGCGTGCGCCAGTCCCCCGAGGGTCAGGCCGACGCGGACGGCGAGATCGGCCAGGCGGCCGGTCCGCTGACCCTGTTCCACTCGGACTTCGGCGCGCTGGCCTGGTGCTTCCTCGGCTTCCTCGCGTTCGCCGTCCTGCTGCCCTGGCTGGGGTGGATCCTCGCCGGGGCGCTGCTGTTCTGGTGCGTCACGCGGGCGTTCGGCGCCCCGCATCCCGTGTTCGACATCCTCGTCGCCCTGTTCGTCTCCTCGCTGGCCTACCTCGGCTTCGCGGTGGCCCTGGGCCTGACCCTGCCCTCGGGCATCCTGGGAGGTGGCTTCTGACATGGAGACCCTCGGACTCCTCATGGAGGGCTTCGCCGGAGCCCTCACCCCCATGAACCTGCTCTGGGTGGTGCTGGGCTGCCTGCTCGGCACCGCGGTCGGCGTGATGCCCGGTCTCGGCTCCTCGATGGCCGTGGCCCTGCTGCTGCCCATGACCTTCGCCCTCGAGCCCACCGCCGCGTTCATCATGTTCTCCGGCGTGTACTTCGGCGGCCTCTTCGGCGACTCCACCATGGCCATCCTCATGAACACCCCCGGCCAGGCCTCGGCCATCGCCTCCACGTTCGAGGGCCACCGCATGGCTCAGGACGGCCGGGCGGCCCAGGCCCTGGCGACGGCGGCGCTCGGCGCCTTCATCGGCGGCATGGTGGCCTCGGTGTGCGTCGTGTTCCTCGCCCCCGTGCTGGCGGAGTTCTCCACGAGATTCGGCCCCGCGGAGTACTTCGCGCTCGCGCTCTTCGCGTTCGTGGCCACCTCCTCGGTGGTCGCGGACTCGGTGCTGCGCGGCCTGGCCTCCCTGGTGCTGGGACTGGGCATCGCCGTCGTCGGGATCGATGCGGTGACCGGCGCCGAGCGCTTCACGATGGGCTCCCCGCAGCTGTTCGACGGCATCCCGCTCGTGACCGTCACGGTGGCGATCCTCGCGCTCGGCGAGGTGTTCCACGTGGCCTCCCGGGTGCGCCGCGAGCACGAGGACCTGCGCATCCGCCGCACCGGCCGGCCGTGGCTGTCGGGCGCCGAGTTCCGCGAGGCCGCCCCGGCGTGGCTGCGCGGCACGGCGATCGGCCTGCCGTTCGGCATCGTGCCGGTGGGCGGCTCCGAGGTGCCGACGTTCCTGGCGTACTCGGCCGAGCGGCGCCTGGACCGGCGCCGGGCGCATCCGCAGTTCGGCCGCGGCGCGATCCGCGGGCTGGCGGCCCCCGAAGCCGCGGGCAACTCGACCACCGGCATGGCGATGGGTGCCCTGCTCACGCTCGGCCTGCCCGTCTCCGCGACGGCGGCCATCATGCTGGCGGCGTTCCGCCAGTACGGGCTGCAGCCCGGCCCCCTGCTGTTCGACCGCAGCCCGGACCTCGTGTGGGCGCTGCTGGCGAGCTTCTTCATCGCGATGGTCGTGCTGCTGGCGATCAACCTGCCGTTCGCGCAGCTGTGGGCCAAGCTCCTGCTCATCCCGAAGCACTACCTCTATGCGGGGATCACGCTGTTCTGCGGGCTGGGCATCTACGCCACCACGGGCGCGGTGTTCGACCTGCTGATGCTCCTGGGGATCGGCGTGCTGGGCTTCCTGATGCGGCGGTACGGCTACCCGCTGGCGCCGCTGATGATCGGCATGGTGCTCGGCCCGCTCGCGGAGACCAGCCTGCGCGACGCCCTGCTCAGCTCGGTGGGCGACCCGGCCGTGCTCGTCTCCACCCCCATCACGTGGGTGATCTACGGGATCCTCGTGCTCGTGGTGGCGTTCTCCGTGCGGGCCGCCGTCGTGCGCCGGACGCGCCAGGACGTGTGAGCGGAGGAGGGATCCACGTCCCCCGAGGCAACGCGGGTTGAGTTGTCACCGGTGTGCGGCCTCCGCACCCGTGACAACTCAACCCGCGTTTCTGGTGGGCGGCGGCCCCGCTCAGTAGTGGTACGTGTCCGACGGCGCCGTGATCGCGTTGTCCTGGTCCGGGTACCGCGTGGAGCGCACCCCGAACGCGGTGGCCAGCCCGAGGATCTTCTCCGCGCGCGCCTTGCGGGGCAGGTCGGAGCCGTTGCGGATCTCGCCGCCGTCGGCCTCGAAGTCCGCGAGGAACTCGTGGGCCCACGCCAGCTCCTCCTGGGACGGGCTGAGCCCCTCGTTCACGGCCGCGCACTGCTCCGGCGCGAGGCACAGCTTGCCGGTCATGCCGAACTCCGCGGTCACCGCCGTCGCCTCGGCGAGCTTCACGCCGGTGGAGCCCACGGTCGGCCCGTCGATCGCGCCCGGCAGCCCCGTGGCCCGCGCCGCGATCGTGAACTGGGACCGCGTGTACGCCAGCGCCTGCGGCGACTCGCCCAGGCCGGTGTCGCGGCGGAAGTCGCCGATCCCGAAGGCCAGCCGGAACGTGCCCTTCGCGGCGGCGATCGAGTCGATCCGCTGCAGCCCGCGCGCCGTCTCCACGAGCGCCACGACGGGCACCCCGGGCAGCCGCCGGGCGGTCTCGTTCACGTGGTCCGTGGACTCCACCATCGCCAGCACGACGCCGGCCAGGCCGCCCTCGGCGACCGGCCCGCCCAGGTGCGCGGGCAGGGCCGCGGCGAGCGCCTCGACGTCCTGCTCCCACCACCGCGAGCCGTAGCCGTTGAGCCGCACCCAGCCGGTGTGCCCGGAGGTCAGCCAGGCGACGGCGTCCGCGCGGGCCTGGTCCTTGTCCTTGGGGGCCACGGCGTCCTCGATGTCGAGGATGACGATGTCCGCGGCCGAGTCCTCGGCGGGCTGGAACCGTTCGGGCTGGGCGGCGTTGACCAGCAACCAGGAGCGGGCGAGCTCCGGATCGATGCGCTGGCCGGGCACGGGCTGGAACGCGGGGGAGGGGGTGATCGCGGCGGGCAGGGTCACGGTCATGAGGGGCTCCTTCACGGGGCTGGGGCGTCGGGCCGAGGTCGCGGGCGGGGTGCCTCGCGCGGCGGACGGCCGGGGGACGGACCAGGTGGGCCCTGAGCGAGCGGCGTCGGTTCGACGCCGAAGGGCGCCGCGGGTGTGCGGCGCGTCCACAGCACAGTACACGCCACCGTGTCCGACGTCACCCGGGTGGGCGTGGATCTCGGCTGAGAAGGGGTGACGGGTGCGGGGGGAGCGCGTAGCGTTCATCGCGGTCCGGACGGCGTCGGCCGCGCAATGGGGCGCGGCCCTCCGCGCGTCGGTCGGGCCGCGACACATTCCTTCCCACCGGACCACGAGGACGCTCAATGACGAGGATCCCCGCCGAGGACGAGGCCGTGACGGCGCCGTCCTCCCCGCTCGACAACGCCCTGGCCCAGCTCTCCGCCGCCGTGAAGACGCTCGGCTACGACGAGGGCCTGCACCAGATGCTCGCCGCCCCCCGCCGCGAGATGGCCGTCTCCATCCCCCTGCGCCGCGACGACGGCTCCACCGAGGTGCTCCGCGGCTACCGCGTGCAGCACAACTTCTCCCGCGGCCCGGCCAAGGGCGGCGTGCGCTTCAGTCAGGACGTGGACCTGGACGAGGTCCGCGCGCTGGCCATGTGGATGACCTGGAAGTGCGCCCTGCTGGACGTGCCCTACGGCGGCGCCAAGGGCGGGGTGACCATCGACCCCCGCCAGTACTCGAAGGCCGAGCTCGAGCGCGTCACCCGCCGCTACACCTCCGAGATCCAGCCGATCATCGGCCCCGAGGTGGACATCCCCGCCCCGGACGTGGGCACGGACGAGCAGACCATGGCCTGGATGATGGACACCTACTCGGTGAACGTCGGCCACACCACGCTCGGCGTGGTCACCGGCAAGCCCGTCTCGCTCGGCGGCTCGCTGGGCCGCGCCTCCGCCACCTCGGCGGGCGTGGTCCACGTGGCGCTCGCCGCGCTCGAGCACCTCGGCATCGAGCCGTCGCAGGCGACGGCGGCGGTCCAGGGCTTCGGCAAGGTCGGCGCCGGCACGGTCGAGCTGCTCGAGGCGGCCGGCGTGAAGGTCGTGGCCGTGTCCGACCAGTACGGCGCCGTGCGCGACGACGAGGGCCTGCACTACGACGCCCTGCAGAAGCAGCTCTGGGACACCGGCTCCGTGAAGGACACCCCCGGCACCGAGCCCATGGACGCGGACGAGCTGCTCGAGATGGACGTGGACCTCGTGGTCCCGGCCGCCGTGCAGTCCGTGCTGACCGAGGAGAACGCCCCGCGCGTGCGCGCCCGGCTGGTCGTGGAGGGCGCCAACGGCCCCACCACGGGCGAGGCCGACCGCATCCTCGAGGAGAAGGGCGTCCTGGTCGTCCCGGACATCCTGGCCAACGCCGGCGGCGTGATCGTCTCCTACTTCGAGTGGGTCCAGGCGAACCAGGCCTACTGGTGGAGCCGCGAGGAGGTGGACGAGCGCCTGAAGCGGCGCATGGTCGCCGCATGGAAGGCGGTGCTGGCCACCTCCGAGAGCCGCCGCGTGAGCCTGCGCGAGGCCGCCACCCTGACCGCTGTCCAGCGCGTGGCCGAGGCCCACCGCACCCGCGGCCTCTACCCGTGACGGGGGGCGGCCCCGCCGCCTGACCCCGTCCGGCCGCCCGAGCGCGGCCCCGCTGCCCGACCGCGGGCCGACGGCCCGGAACCCCGGAGGTTCCGGGCCGTCGTCGTGGGCGGACGCGGCCTGATGTGCCCCCGGACCGTGACCTCCGTCTCTATTTCGAATTTTGACGATCAAGCGTGGACGGCCTGCCCGGATGATGTTTGAATTTGAAACAAGTTCGGAGGCCGAGGAGCCGCCGCCCCCGCCGCGGCCCACCCCGGACACACCAGACAGACCCGCTTCAGAAGGAGCACCCCATGCACGCCATCACCACCGGCACCTGGAATCTCGACGCCGCCCACTCGGACGTCGACTTCGTCGTCCGCCACGCGGGCATCTCCAAGGTCCGCGGCACCTTCCACGCCGTGGAGGGCCAGCTCGCCATCGCCGAGCAGTTCGCCCAGTCCTCCGTCGACGTGACCGTCGACGTCGCCTCCATCAGCACCAAGAACGAGGGCCGCGACGGCCACCTGCGCTCCGACGAGTTCTTCGACGTGGAGCAGTTCCCCACCATGACCTTCCGCTCCACCGAGGTCCGCGGCGAGCCCGAGGAGTTCACCCTGGTCGGCGAGCTGACGCTGCACGGCGTCACCCAGACCGTGGAGCTCGAGGCCGAGTTCGGCGGCCAGGACAAGGACCCCTTCGGCGCGACCCGCGTGGGCTTCGAGGCCACGGGCGAGATCTCCCGCAAGGACTTCGGCCTGACCTGGAACGCGGCCACCGAGGCCGGCGGCCTCCTGGTCTCGGACAAGGTGAAGCTCGAGATCGGCGCCGCCTTCGTGCTGCCCGAGGCCGACGCCCAGGCCTGAGCCTGAGCCGACCTCGCGCGGCGAGACCGGGTCCCTCGATGAGGGGCCCGGTCTCCTCGTAGGGTGGGGCCCATGATGGCTTCGAAGACCCCGCACCAGAACGTCACGTTCGACCTGCCCACCAAGGACGCCGGCCAGGACGGCGACCGGACGGGCCACGGCTACCTCGCGCTGCCCGCCGCCGGGAAGGGCCCCGGCGTGATCGTGATCCAGGAGTGGTGGGGTCTGGTGGACCACATCAAGGACGTGTGCGACCGCCTCGCCGACCTCGGCTTCGTCGCGCTCGCCCCGGACCTCTACGGCGGCTGGATCGCGCACGACGGCGACGAGGCCGGCGAGATGATGCAGAACCTGCCCGCCGAGGAGGGCGCCCGTCAGCTGGCCGGCGCCGTCGACTGGCTGCTCGCCCGGGACGAGGTGACCTCGCAGACCGTGGGCGCGATCGGCTTCTGCATGGGCGGCGGCTTCGTGCTCGCCCTCGCGGCCCAGCAGGGGGACAAGGTCTCCGCCGCCGTGCCGTTCTACGGCGTGGGCCAGGGCGTGCCCGGCGACTTCTCCGGCGTCACCGCCGCCGTCCAGGGCCACTACGCCGAGCAGGACGACTCCTTCCCCGTCGAGGATGCGCGGAAGCAGGAGCAGCAGATCCGTGAGGAGTCCGGGGCCGACGTCGAGTACTTCTACTACGACGCCCCGCACGCCTTCCACAACGACGAGAACCCCCAGGGCAACCACCGGCCCGAGGCCGCGGCCCTCGCCTGGGACCGCGCCGTCTCCTTCCTGAAGGAGAAGGTCCGCTGAGCGGCTCCCGTGGCGGCCGGGGCGGGAAGTCCCGCGCGAGCAGGGGCGGCCCCGCCCGGTCCACCCGCTCCGGCGGGCGCGGCGTGGCCAAGGGCGTGAAGCCCGCGGGCCGTGCCGGGGGCGAGGGCCGGCGTCGTCCCGCGCCCGCGCCGCCGGCCGACCTGCCCGTCCCGCCCGAGACCCTCTTCCTGGCCACCATCCCCGGGGCCACGCCGTCCACGTGGGTGGAGCGGTTCACCACGCGCCAGCGCACGGTGCAGCTCGTCAACCACGACGACGCGGCCCAGCTGGCCCACCTCGCCCACGACGACGCCGGTCAGCCCCGCCACTTCCTGCCGCAGCTGGGCTACGTGCGGCGCCGGCGCGACGTGTCCGCCGAGGAGTTCCTGCGCGCCGGCGACGTCGACCCGCGGCACGTGCACCTCGTGGGCGTCTACTCCGAGCTGCCGGTGGTGTGCGTGGGCAGGGACCACCTGCTCGCCGCGTGGGACGTGGACGCGGACGGCCCGGTGCCGCCCGCCGAGCTCGACCCGGACGAGGAGCTGGATCCCGCCCGCTTCGCCCCGGCCCCCAGCGCGGAGCCGATGGACGCCGCCGAGCTGCCCGGCGCGGGCGAGCGGATGGCCCTGGAGATCGCCGCGTCCGGCGCCGGCCACGTCGTGCTGCCGATGTCCGTGGCCCGCATGTTCGGCCGCAAGGACGTGATCGTGCTGCCGCTGGCCTCCACCCTCGACGACACCGTGGGCCTGTCCCGCGCCGACCGCGAGGCCGCCGCCACGCGGTCCGCGCTCGCGGACGAGCAGGCGCGGGCCCAGGCCGAGGCGGGCGCCGCCGTCGTCGATGGGGCGGATCCCGCGGGTCAGGGCGACGACGACGCCCGCCACCCCGGCTGGGACGTCGCCCTGGCCTGGCTCAAGGCGGCCGACTCGGAGCTCGTGCAGGCGTTCGTGGGGGTGGCGCGCGGGCGGCGGGGCGCCAGCTCGCGCTGAGGGCGGGCGCGCCTATGCTCGGAATGAGCCGCATCACACTCAAGGAGGGCGCATGTCCGAGCATCAGCAGCACGTCGGCCGCCGGGACCCCCGGATCAGCGACGAGGCCATCGAGCGCGGCCGCCGCGCCCACGAGCTCGACCGCGCGCACGTGTTCCACTCGTGGAGCGCGCAGCGCGACCTCACACCCATGACCATCCTCGACGCCGAGGGGTCGTGGGTGTGGGACGGCGAGGGTCGGCCCATGGTCGACTTCAGCGGGCAGCTCGTCTTCACGAACGTCGGCCACCGCCACCCGAAGATCGTGGCCGCGATCCGGGAGCAGGCCGAGACGCTCGCCACCGTGGCCCCGCAGCACGTCAACGACGCCCGGTCCGAGGCGGCCCGGCTGATCACGGAGCGGCTGCCGGAGTCCATCAACCACGTGTTCTTCACGAACGCGGGCGCGGAGGCCAACGAGCACGCGGTGCGGATGGCACGCCTGCACACGGGCCGGCACAAGGTGCTCTCCGCGTACCTCTCGTACCACGGCGCCACGCGCCTGACGGCGAACCTGACCGGCTCCCTGCGGCGCGTGGGCTCGGACTCGGCGTCCGACGGCGTCGTGCACTTCCAGCCCGCGTACACGTACCGCTCCGCGTTCGGCTCGGAGAGCGACGAGCAGGAGGCCGAGCGCGCGCTGGCCCACCTGCGCGACGTGATCGAGCTCGAGGGCCCCTCCACCGTGGCCGCCGTGATCCTCGAGGCCGTCCCCGGCACCGCGGGCATCTTCCTGCCGCCGCCCGGCTACATGGCCGGCGTCAAGGAGCTGTGCCGTGAGCACGGGATCCTGCTGATCATCGACGAGGTCATGGTCGGCTTCGGCCGCGTGGGCGAGTGGTTCGGCCACCAGCTGACGGGCGTCACCCCGGACATCGTCACGTTCGCCAAGGGGGTCAACTCCGGGTATGTGCCGTTGGGCGGCGTCGCCATGAGCGACGACGTCTACGAGAGCTTCGCGACCACGCCCTACCCCGGCGGCCTGACCTACTCGGGCCACCCCCTCGCGTGCGCGGCCGCCGTCGCCGCGATCACCGCGATGGAGGAGGAGGGCATGGTCGCCCACGCGAAGCGCATCGGCGAGGAGGTCATCGGGCCGCGCCTGGCCGAGATCGCCGCGGCCCACCCGAGCGTGGGCGACGTGCGCGGCGCCGGCGCGTTCTGGGCCGTCGAGCTGGTGAAGGACCGGCAGACCCGGGAGCGGCTGGCCCCGCTCGGTCAGGTCGCGCCCGTGATGGGGCGGATGATGGCCGAGGCCAAGGACCGCGGGCTGCTGCTGTTCATGGCCGAGAACCGGTTCCACCTGTGCCCGCCGCTGAACATCTCGGACGAGGACCTGCGCTTCGGCCTCGACGTGCTCGACCAGGTCCTCGCCCTCGCCGACGAGGAGGTCGCGGCCGGCTGACGGGACCCGCCCCCCAGCCCCGCCCGGCCCCGCCCCAGTCCGCCCACCCCGCGTTTTCGAACGTGAAAGGGGGGTTCTCAGCGCTTTCGGTCGTGAGATTGGCCCTATCTCACGACCGAAAGTGCGCGTGGCGCGGGATCGGGGTCAGCCGAGTTGGCCGGCCTCCGAGGCCTCGAACTGCTCCTCGTCCTCGGGCACCGGCTCGGTGCCGCGGGCGCGGGCGATCGCCGTCATGAGGTGGTACACCACCAGGGCGGCGACCGTGCCGAGCGTGATGCCGCCGAACACGAGCCCGCTGACCACGAGCTGGGGGTCGGCGATCGCGATGATCAGGCCCGCACCCGCCGTCATGAGGTTCACGGTGTTGGAGAAGTCCACGCGGTTCTGCACCCAGATGCGCACGCCCATCATGCCGATCATCCCGTAGAGGATGATGCCCGCGCCGCCGGCCACCCCGGCCGGGATGGTGGCGACGGCGGCCCCGAACTTCGGCAGGAACGCGAGGGCGATCGCGGTCAGGCCGGCCACCCAGTACGCCGCCGTCGAGTAGACGCGCGAGCTGGCCATCACGCCGATGTTCTCCGCATACGTGGTGGTGCCGACGCCGCCGCCCGCGCCGGAGAGCATGGTGGACAGGCCGTCCGCGATCAGGGCACGGCCGGTGAGCGGGTCCAGGTCGCGCTTGGTCATCAGCCCGACGGTCCTGACATGGCCGATGTTCTCCGCGACCAGCACGAGCACGACGGGCAGGAACAGGGGCAGCAGGTCCCAGCGCAGCTCCGGGCCGTGGAAGGGCGGCAGCCCGATCCAGGCGGCCTCCCCGACGGCGGCGAAGTCCACCTGGCCCTGCGCGAGGGCCAGCACGTAGCCCACCACGATGCCCACGAGGATGGACAGGCGGCCCAGGAGCCCCCGGAACGTCACGGCCGTGAGCACCACCGCCAGGGCCGTGCCGAACGTGGTGACCGGCACCTCCTGCATGGCCGTCGTCGTGGCGCCGGCGAGGTTGAGGCCGATCAGGGCCACGATCGTGCCCATCACCGCCGGCGGCATGAGCGCGTGGATCCACCCGGTGCCGGCGCGGTGCACGATCGCGCCGATCACCGTGAGCAGCAGGCCCGTCACCAGGATGCCGCCGAGCGCGGCCCCCGTGCCGCCGATCGCGGCGGCGGCCGTCAGGGGTGCGATGAACGCGAACGAGCTGCCCAGGTACGAGGGCAGGCGGTTGCCCGTGATGACCAGGAAGAGCAGGGTGCCCAGGCCGGAGAAGAGCAGCGCCGTCGTCGCGGGCATGCCGGTCAGGGCGGGCACGAGCACGGTGGCGCCGAACATGGCCATCACGTGCTGCACGCCGATGCCCACGGTCCGGGGCCAGCTCAGCCGCTCGTCCGGGGCGACGACGGTGCCCGGGGTGATGGTGCGGCCGTCGCCGTGGAGGCGCCAGCCGGCGCCGCGCGAGGGCCGGGTGGGGGTGGGGGACATGGCCGCCTGCCGAGGGGTCGGGGATGGGGGTGTCGGGCGTTTCTCGGGGGCCTGGAAGCCTGCGCACAGCCCCGGTTCCGCGCCGGTGATTAGGGTACCGTGGGGCGCGTGGCTCAGTACTGTGGTGTGATCGGAGAGGCGCTCGTCGACGTCGTGGTCTCGGACACCGCGACCCCCCGCGTGCACGTCGGGGGCAGCCCCCTGAACGTGGCCGTGGGCCTGAGCCGGCTGGAGCGGCCCGTCCTGTTCGCCGGCCGCCTCGGCCGCGATGCGCACGGGGACATGATCGCCTCGCATCTGCGGGAGAACGGCGTGCGCTGCCTGCTCGAGCCGGATGCCGCCGCCACCTCCGTGGCCACCGCCCGCCTGGACCCCACGGGCGCCGCCAGCTACGAGTTCGAGCTGGACTGGACGCTGCCGCCCGCCGCCGCGCTCGCCCGGGACTTCGACGACGCCGCCGGCGGCCCGCTGCACCACATGCATGCCGGCTCCATCGCCACCATGCTCGCCCCCGGCGACGCCGAGGTGATGGCCCTGCTCGAGCGGATCTCCGCGGTCACGACCATCAGCTACGACCCCAACGTGCGGCCCACGATCGTGCCGGACCGGGCGTTCGCCCGCGCCCGCGCGGAGGAGTCCGTGCGGCTGGCGGACGTGGTGCACGCCTCGGACGAGGACATCGCGTGGCTGTACCCGGACCGCCCGCTGCGCGAGTCGCTGCAGGCGTGGCAGCAGATGGGCCCGGCGTTCGTGGTGATGACCCGCGGCGCCGAGGACATCGTGGCCGTCACCGCGCACGGCGTGGTGGAGCGCCCGATCGTGCCCGTGGACGTCGCGGACACCGTGGGCGCCGGTGACTCGTTCACCGCCGCCCTGCTCGCCGCCCTC
Source organism: Micrococcus sp. GbtcB5 (assembly GCF_019091605.1). Classification (NCBI taxonomy): domain Bacteria; kingdom Bacillati; phylum Actinomycetota; class Actinomycetes; order Micrococcales; family Micrococcaceae; genus Micrococcus; species Micrococcus sp. GbtcB5. The sequence goes on along the minus strand of NZ_JAGXJK010000025.1, from coordinate 18,075 downwards.
GACGACCGCTCCCTGCTCGGCGCCGCGAACCGCGGCCGCCTGCACGCGATGGACCCGGCCGACGTCGAGTCGGTGCTGATCTACGCCTCCCGCGCGTCGGCGATCACGGCTTCCCGCCCGGGGGCGGACCCGCCCACGCGGGCCGAGCTGGCGGACTGATCCCACGCCCGCCCGTCCCCGCACGAATCTGTTGCGCATCCGACCCTTCCGGCGGGCGGGGACGCCCCCAGAAGGGTCAGAGACGCAGCCGATCCCGGCCGCCTCAGAGCAGGCCCAGCCCTCGCACGGCGTCGCGCTCGGCCTCCAGCTCGGCGACGGTCGCGGCCAGCCGCCCGCCCTCACCCGGCAGCACGGACTCGTCCGGCTCCAGCCCCGGCACGATCCGCCACGCGGTGCCGCCGTCGGAGGTCACGGGGAACGAGCTGATCAGCCCCTCCGGCACCCCGTAGGAGCCGTCCGAGACCACCGCGGCCGACGTCCGGCGCGGCGCACCGTCCGCGTCCACACCGGTGCCGAGGGTCCAGTCGCGCATGTGATCGATCGCCGCGGACGCCGCCGACGCCGCCGAGCTCGCCCCGCGCACCTCGATGATCTCCGCGCCCCGCCTCGCCACGCGCGGCACGAACTCCTCGCTCGCCCACACCGGGTCCACCACCTCGAGCGCCGGCCGCCACGTCCCGTCCACCCGCACGCGGGCGTGGGTGAGGTCCGGGAACTGGGTGGCGGAGTGGTTGCCCCAGATCGTCACGCCGGACACGTCCGTCACCGCGACGCCGGCCCGCGCGGCCAACTGCGCCACGGCCCGGTTGTGGTCCAGCCGGGTCAGCGCCGTGAAGCGCGCGGCCGGCACGTCCGGGGCGTGGGCGGCGGCGATCAGCGCGTTGGTGTTGGCCGGGTTCCCGACGACGACGACCCGCACGTCCTGCGCCGCGTGGTCGTTGATCGCCCGGCCCTGAGGCCCGAAGATCCCGCCGTTCGCCTCGAGCAGGTCGCCGCGCTCCATGCCCTTCGTGCGCGGCCGCGCGCCGACGAGCAGCGCGTGCTGGACCCCGTCGAAGGCGCGGGCCGGGTCGTCCGTGACCTCCACGTCGGCCAGCAGCGGGAAGGCCGCGTCGGCGAGCTCCATGGCGGTGCCCTCCGCGGCGCCCAGGGCGGCCGGGATCTCGAGCAGGCGCAGCCGGACCGGGGTGTCCGGGCCGAGCATCCCGCCGGCGGCGATGCGGAAGAGCAGCGCGTAGCCGATGTTGCCGGCGGCGCCGGTGACGGTGACCGTGCGGGGCGTCGTCGACGCGGGGTCCGGGGCGGTGTCCTGTGCGGTGGTCTGCTGTGCGGTGTCCACGCCCCCATCGTGCCCCCGCTCGCCCGCGGAGGACACCCCGGCCCGCCGCACGGCCCCGGCCTAGACTGAGCGCATGCCCGCCCTGCCCCTGCCCTCGCGCCGTCCGCGGATGATCGCGACGGACCTGGACGGCACCATCATCGGGTACCGGCACACGCGGTCGGGGCGCCTGAGCCCGCGCACCATCGCGGCGCTGCGGGACGCCCACGACGCCGGCGTCGAGGTGGTGTTCGTGACCGGCCGTCCCCTCCGCTGGCTCGGCCCGCTGAGCGCGCAGCTCGGCCCCGTCGGCCCGGTGATCTGCTCCAACGGCGCCGTCCTCGTGGACACCGCCACGGACGACGTCCTGATCGCCCACCCCATGCCCGTCGAGGCCGTGTGGACAGCCACGGACCGGCTGCGCGCCCTGGACCGCACCGTGTCCTTCGGCGCCGAGACCCTCGAGGGCTTCTTCTGGGAGCACGCGTTCTCCGAGCGCGCCGAGTTCCGGGCCGAGGTCCACGCGGCGGCCACGCTCGAGGCCGCGCTGCCGGGTCGGCTGGGCGTGGTGAAGCTGCTGGCCCGCTCGGACACCCTGGCCCCGGACGCCTTCCTCGCCGCGGCCCGCGCCGAGCTGGACGAGCTCGTGAGTGCCACGCACTCCGCGCCCGGCATCGCGCTCGTGGAGATGTCCGCCCCGGGCGTGCACAAGGCCGCGACCCTCGCCGAGTTCGCCGCGAGCCGGGGGGTCGCGCCGGTCGACGTCGTCGCGTTCGGGGACATGCCCAACGACCTGGAGATGCTCCAGTGGGCTGGTCTCGGCCTGGCCGTGGCCTCGGGCCATCCGTCGCTGCTGGCCGCGGCGGACGGCGTGGTCGGGGCGTGCGACGACGACGGGGTGGCCGCCACCGTCGAACGCCTGCTGGAGCTGCCCACGGACTGAGCCGCGGGCCGCCCCCGGCGGGTCAGAGGAACTCGTTCGGGTCGAACGCCTCGACGTCGATCACGCGCAGGCGCGGCAGGGACGAGTCGAACGCGCCCACCGCGTGCTCCAGGTCGAAGAACTCGACCCCGGGGATGCGGCGCAGCTCGTGGGAGAGGAACTCCTCGAAGCCCATGATCCCGGTGCGTCGGCCCGGCGTGGCCGCGAGGTCGGTGAGCTGGGGGGCGAAGTCGGCGTCGTGGCTGACGAGGATGACGTCGTCCTCCCGGCCCAGCAGCGCCTCCGCGGTGCGCTGGATGCCGATGTCCACGACCTTGCCCTCGCCCCGCAGCATGATCGGCTGGAAGCCGAGGGCGGTGAGCGCCTGGACGAACGGGATGGGGATCTCACCGTCGATGGCGAGGAAGAACAGGCCCTTGACCGGCTGGTCCCAGCGGTCCTCGAGGTAGCCGAGCAGGCGCTTCCAGCGTGGCCGCTCGTCGGGCTGGGGGCGCCGCTGCAGGATGGACGTGCCGAGGGTGGCGTCGATGTTCTCGCCGTCGATCAGCAGGTAAGTGGTTCGCTCGCTCACGCTCTTGAGGCTACCCGCTGGGATGGACGTCGGTCAGCGCGCGCGGTCGAACGGGGCCGTCAGCAGGCGGACGACGCCCTCGAGCGGCCCCGCGCGGAACGGGCCGACGCGCACGACGGCCCGCCACAGCAGCGGCAGCAGCAGCGCGCCGACGACCAGCACGGCCAGGTTGAACCACGTGTCGTCCGCGCCGGTGGCGCTGCGCCACGGCCCGGGTCCGAGCCGCCGCACCCAGCCGAGGTACCACAGGTGCGCCACGTACACGGACAGCGTCATCGCGCCGGGCACGGCCAGCAGCCCGGCCCGCCGCGGCGCCAGGGCCGCGCACGCACCGAGGACGGCGAGCACCAGGCCCGTGTCCAGCAGGGCCTCCGCGGGGGTCGCCGTGTAGGGCACGGGGGCGGCGCCGGTCTGCGTCCGGGACAGGGCGAGCACGACGCCGGCCAGCGCGATCCCCCCGGCCGCCCAGGCGAGCCCCGTGAGCCGTGCGCGCCGGGCCGGGGCCGCCGTCGTCGTGCCGTGGACGGTGGCGACCAGCACCGCCCCCAGCAGCGCCCACGCGAGGAACAGGGGGAGACGGTACGGGCCGTCCGTGAGGAACGCGGAGACCCACGGGGTCAGCGTCGCGCGGCTCAGCCCGAGGGCCTGAGCGAGGGGGACGAGCCGGTCGACGACGTCGGCCGTCGACGTGGCGGCGAGCAGGAGGCCGCCTCCGCCGGCCAGGACGGCGAGCACGAGGTGCGCGGCGAGGGGGAGGGCGGCCAGCAGTGCCATGAGCACCGTGAGCACAGCCAGGTGCGCCAGCACGTTCACGACGGCCGCCCCGAAGAGCCCGGTCAGCCACGCCGCCCCGCACAGGGCGGCCGCCCGCACAAGCGCGCGGGGCACGGCCCGGCCACGGCCCAGCCACTCCGCCTCGAGGCGCGCGCCCACGCCCACGAGCGCCGCGAACAGGGGCGCGGTGAGGTGCTCGGAGAGGTGGAGCACCCCACCCGGGCCGCCGGCGGGCGCCGTGTGGGCGACCATCATCGCGACCAGGGCCAGGCCGCGCGCGACGTCCACCCAGACCAGGCGGCCCCGGGCGGTGTGGGTGGCGGCGGGAGCGTGGGAGGAGGGGGCGGGCACGGCGACCTCCGAGGTGGGGGACTCAGTCCAGGACGCGGGTGAGGTCGGCGTCCTCGTAGCGGACCGGCTTCGAGCCGGTGACGAGCTTGTGGCCGAGCCACAGCGCGAGGAACAGGGGCAGGCCGATGTACGCGCTGGCCACGGCCACGAGGTCCACGTCGCCCATGAACGCCTGGTAGTTCTGGCCGAGGATCACGACGGCGCACATGACCAGCGCGACGATCGGGCCCAGGGGGAACAGGAAGGCGCGGTAGGGCAGGTCCTTCGGGTCGTGGCCCTGCGCGACGTAGGCCCGCCGGAACCGGTAGTGGCTCCAGGCGATGCCCATCCACACGATGAACCCGGCCAGGCCCGAGGCGGAGACGAGCCACACGTAGGCGGCGCCGTCCCCGATGAACGTGGTCAGGAAGCACGCCGCGCCCACCGCGGTGGTGGCGTAGAGGGCGTTCATGGGCACGCCGCGCCGGTTCACCTTCGCCAGGAAGCGCGGGGCCTTGCCGGAGTCGGCCAGGGCCCAGAGCATGCGGGTGGAGGCGTACAGGCCCGAGTTGCCCGCGGAGAGGATGGCCGTGAGGATCACGGCGTTCATCACGGAGGCGGCGGCGAGCACGCCCGCGTTCTCGAAGACGAGCGTGAACGGGGAGATCGAGATGTCCTCGACGTCGCTGCCCAGCAGGTGGGGGCTGGTGTAGGGGATGAGGAAGCCGACGACGGTGATTGCGCCGACGTAGAAGAGCAGGATGCGCACGAACACGGTGCGGATCGCCTTGGGCACGTTCTTCTCCGGGTCCTCGGCCTCGCCCGCGGCCACGCCGACCAGCTCGGTGCCCTGGAAGGAGAAGCCGGCCACCATGAAGATCGCCAGGATGCCGGCGCCGCCGCCCACGAAGGGGGCCTCGCCGTCCGTCCAGTTGTGGAAGCCGGGGGAGGAGCCGCCGAGGATGCCGACGATCATCAGGACGCCGAGCACCAGGAAGATCACCACGGTGGCGACTTTGATGAGCGAGAACCAGAACTCGCTCTCGCCGTAGGCGCGCGTGGAGAGGGCGTTGAGGCCGAAGAGCAGCACGAGGAAGGTCGCGGACCAGATCCACGAGGGCACGTCCGGGAGCCAGTACCGCATGATCAGGGCCGCCGCAACGAGCTCGGCGGCCACCGTGATCGCCCAGTTGTACCAGTAGTTCCAGCCGATGGCGAAGCCGAACGAGGGGCTCACGAAGCGGGTGGAGTACTCCTCGAACGCGCCGGAGACCGGCAGGTACGTGGACATCTCGCCGAGCGACTGCATCAGCAGGAACACCATGAAGCCGATGGCCACGTAGGCCGCGAGGGCGCCACCGGGGCCGGCGGTCGCGATGGTGTTGCCCGAGGCCACGAACAGGCCCGTGCCGATGGCGCCGCCCATCGCGATCATCGTCAGGTGCCGGGACTTGAGGGTGCGTTGCAGGGAGCCGCCCTCATGGGTGGCGTGGGCGGCGGAGGCGGCCGGCGTCGACGGGGACGTCCGGGGTGCGCTGGTGTCCACGGTGGCCTTTCGGTGGAGGAGCGGTCGGACGCGCGTCGAAGGCCGCGGCGTCCCACCCTGCTGCACGGTGGTAGAAGGGTATCCCGGCCGGGCGCGTCCGTCAGGCGGCGGGGACGAGTTCGGCGCGCAGTGCGGCCGTGAACGCGTCCACGTCCTCCTCGGTCGTGTCGAAGCCGCACACCCACCGCACCTCGCGGCGCGCCGCGTCCCAGTCGTAGAACCGGAAGCGGGTGCGCAGCCGGTCGGCCACGCCCTCGGGCAGGACGGCGAACACGGCGTTGGCGTCCGTGGCCTGCGTGAACTCGACGCCGGCCAGCGAGCCGTCGGCGACCCCCGCCTCGATGCCGGCGCGCAGCCGGGCGGCCATGGCGTTGGCGTGGCGGGCGGAGCGCAGGTACAGGTCGCCGTCGAACAGCGCGAGCAGCTGCGCCGAGACGAAGCGCATCTTCGAGGCCAGCTGCATCTGGTTCTTGCGCAGGTACACGAGGCCGTCCGCGGCGTCCGGGTCGAGCACGACGACGGCCTCGGCCAGCAGCGCCCCGTTCTTGGTGCCGCCGAGGGAGAGCACGTCCACGCCGACGTCGGTGGTGAAGGCGCGCAGCGGCAGGCCCAGGGAGGCCGCGGCGTTGGCGATGCGGGCGCCGTCCATGTAGACGCGCATCCCGTGCTCGTGGGCGTAGTCCGTGATGGCCTTGACCTCCTCCGGGGTGTAGACCGTGCCGAGCTCGGTGGACTGGGTGAGGTAGACGACCAGGGGCTGGGCACGGTGCTCGTCGCCCCAGCCCCACGCCTCGGCGGCGATCAGCTCGGGGGTGAGCTTGCCGTCGTCGGTGGCCACGGGCAGCAGCTTGATGCCGGCGGACTTCTCGGGCGCGCCGCCCTCGTCCACGTGGATGTGCGCGGTGTCCGCGCAGATCACCGCGCCCCAGCGGGGCAGCATGGCCTGGAGCCCGACGACGTTCGCCCCGGTCCCGTTGAACATCGGCCACGCGGTGGCGTCCTTGCCGAAGTGCTGGGCCACGACCTCCTGGAGACGCGCCGTGTACACGTCCTCGCCGTAGGCGACCTGGTGGCCCCCGTTGGCCTCGGCGAGCGCCGCGAGCACCTCCGGGTGGACGCCGGAATAGTTGTCCGAGGCGAAGCCCCGCTCCTGCGGATCGTGGATCCTCTGCATGTCAGTTACGTTCCCTTCTCCTGGAGCGTGAGGACGGCGTCGTTCAGCACGCCCGCCTCAGCCTCCCACAGTCGCGCGTACTCCTCGGCCAGCCGTTCCTCGAGCCCGGCGAGGGACTTCACGCGGAACACGACGGCCGCCGAGCGCAGCGGCGCCTCCGCGTCCCGGGCGGCCTTGGCCCAGCCCTGCGCCACCGCGCGGGTCCATGCCTCGCTCGCCGCCTTCACCGCGGCGTAGTTCGCCCCGCCGGCGAGCGGCCGGGTCACCGCCGTGGACGAGACGATCGCGAGGCGACCGGCGGACGAGGCCCGCAGGTCGCCGTCGAGGGCCCGGCTCACGTGCCGCAGCGCCGTGAACGAGGCCTCGAGGGCGCGGTAGTCCTCCTCGGTCTGGCCGGCGAGGCCCCCGCCGCCGCGCCAGCCGCCCACCAGGTGGAGCAGGCCGTCGATCCGGGTGCCGCGGGCGTGCAGGTCCTCGACGAGGCCGCGGACGGCGGTCTCGTCCGTGAGGTCCAGGGTCGCGGTCACGGCGCCGAGTGCGGCGAGCGGGGCGAGCTTCGCGGCGTCGCGTCCGGTCGCGACGACGTGCGCACCGGCGTCGAGGAGGGTGCGCGTGGCGGCCCGGCCCGAGTCGCTCGTGGCGCCCGCGATCAGGACGGCGCGGTCGGTCAGGGCGGCCACGGGTCAGGCGTCCGTGCCGCGGATCCCGGCGGTGGACTCGATGACGCCGCGCATCTTCTTCTCGAGGGCCTCGAAGAACATGGACAGCGGGAACTCGTCGTCGAGCACGAGGTCGGTGTAGCCCTTGGGCGGGCCGGCGAGGACCTCACGGGGCAGGCCCTGCGCCCACACGGAGGCGGGGTGCGGGGTGACCACGGAGGCGACGAGCTCGTAGGCCTGGAGCCAGTGCACGGTCTTGGGGCGGTCGATGGATTCCCAGTAGAGCGTGTCGATGGCGTCGCCCAGCTCGACGACGGCGTCGGCGAGCCGGTCCCAGTCCACGCTGAGCTCGACGTCGCGCCACTGGATCACGTCCTTGCGGTGCAGCCAGGCGAAGAGCAGCTGGCCGCCGAGGCCGTCGTAGTTGCGGACGCGGGAGCCGGTGAGGGCGAAGCGGAAGACGCGGTCGAAGAGGACGGCGTGCTGCACGAGCCCGGCGTGGCGGCGGGTCTGCTCCTCGAGCCCGGTGAGCTGCTCGCCGGCGGCGGCGCGCGCCGTGAGGCGGCGCTCGATCGCCACGCACTCGCGGAAGGCGGTCATGTCGCAGCGCATCTCCTCGAGCGTGTAGAGGAAGAAGGGCATGCGCTGCTTGATCATGAACGGGTCGAAGGGCAGGTCGCCGCGCATGTGCGTGCGGTCGTGGATGAGGTCCCACATCACGAAGGTGCCCTCGGCGAGCTCCTGGCTGGAGAGCAGTTCGGCGAGCTCGGCCGGGAGCTCGAGCTGGGTGACCTCGGCGGCGGCGGTGACGACCCGGCGGAAGCGGGCGGCCTCGCGGTCCTGGAAGATGGCGCCCCACGTGAAGGTGGGGATCTCGCGCATGGCCACGGTCTCGGGGAAGAGCACGGCCGAGTTCGTGTCGTAGCCGGGCGTGAAGTCGATCAGGCGCAGGGAGAGGAAGAGGCGGTTGCCGTAGTCGCCGGCCTCGAGCTCGGCGATGAACTCGGGCCAGATGGTCTCGACGACGAGGGCCTCCACGTGCCGGTCGGGGGAGCCGTTCTGCGTGTACATCGGGAAGACCACGAGGTGTCGGACGCCGTCGACGCGGTGCTCCTGCGGCTGGAAGGCGACGAGGGAGTCCAGGAAGTCGGGCTCGGCGAAGCCGCCGTCGGCCCAGCGGGCGAAGTCGCGGGGCAGGGCGGCGAGGTAGGCGGCGTCGTGCGGGAAGAGTGGGGCGAGCTCCTCGACGGCGGCGACGATGGTCTCCACGTGCTCGCGCGCGGCGGCGTGGTCCGCCGGGTCTGGGATGGAGCCGTCCTTGACCTGCAGGGGATGCAGGGCGGTCGCGGCGGCCTTGAGGCGGAGCCAGGCCGGGTGGGTCTCGACGGTGCGGGCGTCGGCCGGGGCCTCCGGGACGACGCCGTCGGTCCGGGCGGGCTGCAGAGTGGTGGACATGGAACCCTCCTGAGGTCGAAGCGCCGGAAAATATCCGGTGACGCGGATCACTTGCCGGAAGGTTTCCATGAGCGCACGGGGCTGTCAACCCAGCGGCCGGGACCGGCTGATAGCGTGCGGCGCATGGACGACCCTGTCGACGCGCGGCTCGCGGCCGCCGTCTCCCATGACCCGCGCGCCACGCTCGCCCAGCTCTCCGAGCGGGTCGGCCTGTCGACCTCCGCGGTGCAGGCGCGCCTGCGCCGGCTCGAGAGCACGGGCGTGATCAGGGGCTACCGTGCGCTGCTCGACCCCGAGGCCGTGGGCAGGCCGCTCTCCGCGTTCATCGAGATCAGCCCGCTGGACCCGCGCCAGCCCGACGACGCCCCCGAGCTCCTCGAGTCCATCGCGGCGATCGAGGCGTGCCACTCCGTGGCCGGCGATGCCGCGTACATGCTCTTCGTGCGCGTGGGCTCGCCGCGCGAGCTCGAGGCCCTCGTGACGGAGATCCGCCAGAGGGCGTCGGTGTCCACCCGGACCACCGTGGTGCTGCAGACCTTCTACGAGCACCGCCCCATGCTGGAGCTGCCGGCGGAGGACTGAGGGCGGGCGCTTCGGCCCCTCCTGTCACGCGAGAGGTCGGAATGAGGGCCGATCTGACGCTCATTCCGACCTCTCGCGTTCCCGGCCGCGGCAGTGGAGCGCTCACCGCCCGTCCCGCTACGGTGATCCCGTGCGTCCGACCTCGCCCCGTCCCGCCCCCGCCTACCTCACCGACTCCGTCCCCGCCCGTCGCGGCCACCCGCTGGGGTTCGCCCACCGGGGCGCCGCCGTCGACCGGGAGAATTCCCTGGCCGCGTTCGCGGACGCCCACGCCGCCGGGTTCACCTACCTCGAGCTGGACGTGCGCACCACGGCGGACGGCGAGCTCGTCGTGTTCCACGACGAGACTCTGGACCGCGTCAGCACGGGCCGCGGCCGGCTGCGCGACCACACGTGGGAGCGGCTGGCGGACGTCACGGTCGGCGGGGAGCCGCTGCTGCGCTTCACCGAGCTGCTCACGGCGCTCCCCGAAGCCCGCCTGAACGTGGACCTCAAGGACCGCGCGTCGGCCCCGGCCCTGGCCCGCATCCTCGCCGAGCACGGCGCGTGGGACCGCGTGCTCGTCGCCTCGTTCCACGACTCGCGGCGCCGCCTCTTCCGGCGCGCCCTCGCCCGCCTCGGCCACCCCGAGCGGGCGTACGGGCCGGAGCGGGTGGCGACGTCGGGCGGGGCGGCCGCCATCGCGGCGCTCGTGACGCTGGGCCCGCTGGGACTGACCCGCTGGCTGCGCCGGTGCGCCCTCGACGTCGACTGCGTGCAGGTGCCCGTCCGGCACGGCCGCGTGCCCGTGGCCACCGCCGACTTCGTGCGGCGGTGCCACGCGGCGGGCCTGCCGGTGCACGTGTGGGTCGTGGACGAGCCCGCGGAGATCGAGCGCCTGCTCGACCTCGGCGTCGACGGCGTCATGACCGACCGCGCCGACGTCCTCGCGGAGGTCTACGACCGCCGCGGCTTCTGGCCGCAGCGCTGATCCCCGCCCCCTCAGAGCATCTTCGGCAGCAGCGCCCGCTTCATCCGCCCGTACGGCGGGTACGCGGTCTTGAGCGTGTCCACCTGGTCCGACTTCGTGATGGACGGGCGCAGGTGGGAGAACGTCTCGAACCCGTGGATGCCGTGGTACGCGCCCATCCCGGACGCGCCGATCCCGCCGAACGGCAGCGTCGCGATGCCGGCGTGCAGCAGGCCGACGTCGTAGCCGAGGCCGCCGGCCTGTACCTGGTCGTCGAACGCGCGGTGGTAGCTCGGCCGGTCCGTGAAGAGGTAGGCGGCCAGCGGGTGCGGGCGCTCCGCGATGAAGTCCAGGGCGTCCTGGAAGGTGTCCACGGTCAGCACGGGCAGGATCGGGCCGAACAGCTCCTCCTGCATGAGCGCGCCGTCGGGCCGCACGCCCGTCACCACGGTCGGCGCCATGTACCGTCCTGCCACATCCACGTCGCCGCCGACGAGCAGCTCGGCGCCGGCGTCGAGGTCCGTCTGGAGCATCTCCCGCAGCCGCTCCGCGTGCTCGGCGGAGATGAGCCGGCCGTAGTCCTTCGACGCGCGGGGGTCGTCGCCGTAGAACTCGCGCAGGGCGGCGGGGATCTCGGCGGTCACCTGGCGCAGCGCGGCCTCGCCGACGGCCAGCACGTAGTCCGGGGCCACGCACGTCTGGCCCGCGTTGGTGAACTTCGCCCATGCGATGCGGCGGGCCATCGCGCCCGTGTTCCGCGACGGCGTCACCACCGCCGGCGACTTGCCTCCCAGCTCGAGCGTCACGGGGGAGAGGGTCTTCGCCGCCGCCTCGTAGACGATCCGGCCCACGCGCTCCCCGCCGGTGTAGAGGATGTGGTCCCACGGCTCCGCCAGCAGCGCGGTGTTGCACTCCTTGCCGCCCGCCACCACGGAGACCAGCGCGGAGTCCAGGTACTGCGGCACCAGCTCCCGCAGCGCCGCCGCCGTGGCCGGGGCCTTCTCCGACGGGCTGAGCACCACCGTGTTGCCGGCCGCCAGCGCACCCACGACCGGGGCGAGCGCGAGCTGCACCGGGTAGTTCCACGCGCCGATGACCAGCACGAGACCCTTGGGCCGCGGCCGGACCTCCGCGCTCGCGGGCCGCAGGGCCAGCGGCAGCTTCACGGGCCGCGGCTCCATCCAGTCGGTCAGGTGCAGCAGCGCGTGGTCCACCTCGGAGCGCACCGAGACGATCTCCGTGATCAGGGCCTCGGTGGCCGGCTTGCCCAGGTCCGTGCCGAGCGCCGCGACGAACCGGTCCGCGTGCTCGGTCAGCATCCGCTTCAGGCCCTTGAGCTGGCGCACCCGCACCGCGCGCGGGTGGGCGGCGCGGGAGCGGGCGGCGGCGCGCAGCCGCTCGACGGCGGCCCGCGGCTCCTCGGGTCGGGGCCCGGCCGGCGCGATCGGCAGGGCCTCGGTGGGCAACGGCTCGCGGACCGGATCGTCGGCGGGGGAGTCGGGGGAGTCGGTGGTCAGACCGGGGGGCTGCGTGCTCATGCCGGCCACGCTACCGAGCGGCCCTGGGCGGCGGCAGGGCGGGGCGCCGTCGTCGTCCTCCGGCCGCTGGTGCCGCCCCGACGGGCGCCACGGCGTTTTCGTTCGGGAAACGGCGCACGCGCCCCGCCATTTCCCGAACGAAAGCGGTGCGACACGCCGCCGTTTCCCGAACGAAAGCGGACGGGGGGAGGGGAGATGGGGCGGGGGTCAGCCGATGACCGCGTCCACCAGCCGCTGCGCCTCCGCCTGCACCTGCGTCAGGTGCTCGGGGCCGCGGAAGGACTCCGCGTAGATCTTGTAGACGTCCTCGGTGCCGGAGGGCCGCGCCGCGAACCACGCGTGCTGCGTGACCACCTTGAGCCCGCCGATCGGGGCGTCGTTGCCCGGGGCGTTGGTCAGCGTCGCGAGGATGGTCTCGCCGGCCAGCACGGTCACGGGGACGTCGTCGGGGGAGAGGGTCTTCAGCTTCGCCTTCTGCTCGGCGGTCGCGGGGGCGTCGATGCGCGCGTACGCCGGGTCGCCGTGCAGGGCCACGAGGTCGCGGTACCGCTCGGACGGGGACTGGCCCGTCACGGCGATGATCTCCGCGGCCAGCAGGCACAGCAGCAGCCCGTCCTTGTCCGTGGACCACGGGCTGCCGTCGAACTGCACGAAGGACGCGCCCGCGGACTCCTCGCCGCCGAACACGCCGGTGCCCGTCAGCAGGCCCGGCACGAACCACTTGAAGCCCACCGGCACCTCCACGAGCTCGCGGCCCAGGTCCCCGGCCACGCGGTCGATCATCGAGGAGCTCACCAGGGTCTTGCCCACGCCCGCGCTCTGGGGCCACTGCTCGCGGTGGCGGTACAGGTAGTCGATGGCCACGGCGAGGTAGTGGTTCGGGTTCATCAGCCCGCCGTCGGGGGTGACGATCCCGTGCCGGTCCGCGTCGGCGTCGTTGCCGGTGGCGACGTCGAAGGGCGCCTGCCCGTCCGCGTCCGGGGTCATCCGCTCGATCAGCGAGGCCATCGCGTTCGGCGACGAGCAGTCCATGCGGATCTTGCCGTCCCAGTCCAGGGTCATGAACCCGAACCGCGGGTCCACCTCCGGGTTCACCACGGTCAGATCCAGCCCGTGGCGGTCGGCGATCTCGCCCCAGTACGCCACGGACGCCCCGCCCATGGGGTCGGCGCCGATGCGCACGCCCGCCTCGCGGATCGCCTCCACGTCGATCACCTGCGGCAGATCGGACACGTACCGGTCCAGGAAGTCGAAGCCGCCCAGCTTCGCGTGGCCGGCGACGTCGGCGCTCGCCACCCGGTGCACGCCCGCCAGCCCGGCGGCGAGCAGCTCGTTGGCGCGGTCGGCGATCCACGTGGTCGCCTCGGTGTCCGCGGGGCCGCCGTGGGGCGGGTTGTACTTGAAGCCGCCGTCCGCGGGCGGGTTGTGCGAGGGGGTGATCACGAGGCCGTCCACGAGGCCGGCGTTGTCCCCGTCCACCGCGAAGCCCGACGGCGACAGCTCGCGCCCGGCGTTCAGGTGCAGGATCGCGTGGGACACGGCGGGGGTGGGCGTGTAGCCGCGGCGGGAGTCGACGAGCACCTCGACGTCGTTGCCGAGCAGCACCTCGACGGCGGTGTCCTGCGCGGGCCCGGACAGGGCGTGCGTGTCCTTGCCGACGAGGACCGGCCCCGTGATCCCGTGGTGCGCGCGGTACTCGACCACGGCCTGCGTGATGGCGGCGATGTGGTCGTCGTTGAACGAGGTCGTGAACGCGGAGCCGCGGTGGCCGGAGGTGCCGAACACGACCTTCTGCGCCGGGTCCGTCACGTCCGGGTGACCGGTGTGGTACGCCTCCAGGAGGGCGTCGACGTCGATCAGGTCCTGCGGCAGGGCGGGGGTGCCGGGACGCTCGGCGGCGGGCAGGGCGGCGGTGTTCTCGGTCATGTGCCACACCTTGGCACGGGCGGGCGGACGGGGGAAGACGCGCGGCCCAGCGGGACGACGGCGGCGGTCACTCCCGGCAGCCGGCGCACAGCCCCCAGTAGTAGACCTCGGCCTCGTCGACCGCGAAGCCGTGGTCCTCGGGGGCGTCGAGGCACGGGGCGGAGCCGGTGCGGCACGGCACGTCCACGACCGTGCCGCAGCCGCGGCACACGAGGTGGTGATGGTTGTCGCCCGTGCAGATCTCGTAGCGGGCCGGGGAGCCGGCGGGCTGCAGGGAGCGCACGAGCCCGGCCTCGGTGAGCGCGTGGAGGCAGTCGTAGACGGCCTGGTGCGAGGTGCCGGGCAGGGCCCGACGCACGGCGGCCAGCACGGTGGACGCGTCCGCGTGGGGGTGGTCGGCGAGGGCGGTCAGCACCGCCAGGCGGGGCCGCGTCACGCGCAGGCCGACGCCGCGCAGCAGCGTGCGCTCGTCCTCGTCCCGCGTCGTGGTCTCCATGCCAGTCGATCCCATCCGGTTCTCTGGAACATGTCAAGAAAGAGCGGGCCGCTTCGCCCCCGGCGCACCGGCCATTCCCCGCCGTGCCCGTGCTGACTACGGTGAATCCTCGACCCCGGGGCGCACCGGCCCGGGCGCCGTCGACGAGGAGGTCCCCACCCATGGCCCAGCCCGAGCCCGTCCGCCTCGTCCCGGGCGGAGCCGTGGACCGCCCGGCCGAGCAGGCCCTCCTCGCGGCCGCCGCGGCCTGCGACGGCGACGTCGACGCGATGGTCGAGCTGCTCCGTGCGGCGTCCGGCGCCGCGTCCGACGAAGACGCCGCCCCGCTCGACCTGCCGCTGACCGGCGCGGGGCGCACCCGGGAGCAGTGGGAGCTGCTCGCCTCCGTCGCCGCGCAGGACCTCTCGGCCGCCCGCGTGCTCGAGCCCCATCTGGACGCGCTCTCGATCCTGTCCCAGGCCGGCGTCCCCGCCCCGGCCGGGCTGCTCGGCGTCTACGCCTCCGAGTCCGGCGGCCGCACCCCCGCCCTGCGCCCCGTCCCGGATGGCCCCGACACCGCCTGGCTGCTCGACGGCGAGAAGCCGTGGTGTTCGCTCGCGGACCGGTGCGCGGCCGCCGTCGTGACCGGCCGGGAGGCGGACGGCACCCGCCGTGCTGTGCTCGTGGACCTGTCCCACCCCGGTGTGGCCGAGACCGACTCGGCCTGGCCCGCGCTCGGCCTCGCCCCGATCCGCACGGTGGGCCTGGCCTTCGACGCCGTCCCCGGCAACGCCGTCGGCGGCGCCGAGTGGTACCTGCGCCGGCCCGGCTTCGCGTGGGGCGGCATCGGCGTGGCGGCGGTGTGGTTCGGCGGCGCCGTCGGCATCGCCCGCACCCTGCGGAACGCCACCGCCGCCCGCGCGGCCGCCGAGGCCGAGGGCCGCGGACCGGGCCCGGACCAGATCGGCCAGGCGGCGCTCGGCCGCGTCGACCGGCTGCTCCACGCGATGGCCGCCCTGCTCGCCCGTGCCGCCGACGACGTGGACGCCGGCCGCCTGGACCACGGCCGCGGCCTGGTCGAGGCCGACCGGATCCGCGGCACCGTGGCGCAGCTGTGCACCGAGGTGATGGACGTCGTCGGGCAGGCCACCGGCCCCGGCCCGCTCACCGGCAGCGCCGCGCACGCCCGCGCCGTCGCCGACCTGCAGGTCTACCTGCGCCAGCACCACGGACACCGCGACGACGCCCGGCTGGGCGCCGCGCTCCTGACCGGCGAGACCGACGGCGGCTGGACGTGGTGAGCTTCTCCCACACCGACGACGGCACGTCCGAGGCGGCCTGGACCGAGGGCGGCGTCGGCGATCTGCCGGAGCTGCGCCTGCCCGTCTGGGACGCGGAGACGCTGCTGCTCGTGGCCGTGGCCCATCCGGACGACGAGACCCTCGCCGCCACCGGCCTGATCCGCTCCGCCCTGCGCGGCGGGGCACGCGTGCACGTGCTGGTCGCCACCGCCGGCGAGGCCTCCCACCCGCACTCGCCCACGCACACGCCCGCGGACCTGGTCCGGCTGCGCCGGGACGAGATGGAGCACGCCCTCGACGCCCTCGCCGCCGGCCTGCCCGCCTCCGCGGGCCCCGGCTCCCCGGCGCGGGACCGGCTGACCTGGGCGTCCCTGGCCCTGCCCGACTCCGGCGTGGCCGAGCACGAGGACGCCGTGCGCGACGCCGTCGCCGCGGCCCTCGACGCCCACCCCGGCCCCGCCGTGCTCGCCTCCCACGACCCGGGCGACGGCCACGCGGACCACGAGGCCGTGGGCCGGGCCGTCGGCGCGGTCGCGGGCGAGTGCGACCTGCCGCTCTACGCCTTCCCCATCTGGTTCTGGCACTGGGCCGACCCGGCCGACCTGCCCGCCCGCCGCTACCGACGGCTGCCGCTCACCGACGACGACCGTGCCGCCCGCCGTGCCGCCCTCGACGCGCACGCCTCCCAGGTGCGGCCCCTCTCCGCCGCGCACGGCGACGAGGCGATCCTGGGCCCCGCCGTGCTCGCCCACCACGAGCGCCCGTTCGAGGCCCACCGCGTCTCCGGCCCCGACGACGCCGACGCCCACCGGGCCGCCGCGGTCTTCGACCGGCTCTACCGGGCCCAGGAGGACCCGTGGCGCTACCTCAGCTCGTCGTACGAGGCCCGCAAGCGGGCGCTCACCCTCGCCGCCCTGCCCCGGCCCCGCTACGGGACCGTGGTGGAGGCGGGCGCGTCCATCGGCGTGCTCACCGCAGCCGTGGCCCCGCGGGCGGACCGCGTGGTCGGCCTCGAGGCCTCCGACATCGCTGTGGAGCGCGCCGCCGCCCGGCTGGCCGGCGTGCCGCACGCCGAGGTGCGCCGTGCCGTGCTGCCCGCGGACTGGCCGGCCGACGTCGCCGGCGCGGACCTCGTGATCGCCTCCGAGATCGGCTACTTCCTGCAGCCCGAGGAGCTCGACTCGCTGATCGACGACGCCGACGCCGCGCTCGCCCCCGGCGGCGAGCTGCTGCTGTGCCACTGGCGCCACCCCATCGAGGGCTGGCCGCTGGACGGGGACGCCGTGCACGCGCGCGTCGCCGCCGACCCGCGCTGGCGGCTGCGCACCGAGCTCGTGGAGGACGACTTCCGGCTCAGCCTCCACGTGCGGGCCGCCGCCGCGACCCACGCCGTCGTCGTGGTGCCCGCCAAGGACGAGCAGGAGCGGCTGCCGGCCGCGCTCGCGGCCCTCACCGCCGCCCTGGACCGCTGGGAGGAGCACCACGCGCAGGGCACGGCCGCGGTCGTGGTCGCCGCGGACCGCTGCGACGACGCCACGGTGGCCGCCGCCCTGGAGGCCCGCGCCGCCGACCCGCGCATCCACGTCCTCGAACTGGGGGAGCCGACCGCCGGGCAGGCCGGCGTCGGGCGGGCCCGCCTCGAGGGCGCCCGCCGGGCCCGCGCGCTGTTCCCCGACGTGCCCGCCGAGCGCCTCTGGCTCGCCTCCACCGACGCGGACAGCCGCGTCCCCGCCGACTGGCTGCTGGCGCAGACCGTGGCCGCCGGCCGCGACGAGGCGCTCGTGCTGGGCACGGTGGACGTGCGCCAGGGGCCGCTGCGGCAGGCCTGGCTCCGCGGCTACCGGCACGAGGAGGGGCACGCGCACGTGCACGGGGCGAATCTGGGGCTGCCGTGGTCGCTGTACGAGGCCGTGGGCGGGTTCCCGCCGGTGGCCGAGCACGAGGACGTCGGCCTGGCCGAGGCCGTGCGGGCCCTGGCGGGGGAGCGCGACGGCGGTGACGGCCGCCGGGTGCGCGTGATCGCCACCGACACCACCCGCGTGCTCACCTCGTCCCGCCTGGAGGGGCGGACCCCCGGCGGGTTCTCCGGGTACCTCAAGGCGGTGGGCCGGCCCGGGTGAGGCCGGCCGGGGAGCAGGGGCGCGGGGCCGGGCCGGGTCCGGGGGCACCGCCTAGACTCGGCACCGGACCGCGACGCCCCGAACCGGAAGGACCGTCATGACCGACCCCCACGCCTCCCACGACCCGCGCCGCGAGGGCGCCCGGCCGAGCTGGTACGGGTCCGAGGCCGGTGCGGGCTCCTCCGGCACCGGCTCCTCCGCCGCCGGCTGGCCCGGCGACGCCGACCGCGCCGCCTGGGACCAGGCCCCCTCGTACGCCGAGCAGGAGGAGCAGACCCGCCCCGCCTACGGGCAGCCGTACGGCTACGGCCAGGACGCGAACACCGTCCCCGCCTACGGCTAGGGCGTGTCTGAGAATAGATGCACGAGTCAGCTGAGACCCTGGGGACATGTCCCGGTTCCAGATGCTCTCCG
>NZ_JAGXJK010000249.1:0-259 GCF_019091605.1 Micrococcus sp. GbtcB5 | reverse complement strand
TCGACCACGTCGCCCACGACGGCGGCGGCGACCCCAACGACGGCCGTCGCTGACCCCCGACGTCGTCGATGGAACGGGAACCGATGCTGACGTGACGTGCAGCAACGCGACCGCCTCCCACATGCGATGATGTGCCGATCCGAAGGCACCGCCTCACGGCGGGGCCTTCGTCATGTCCCCGTCCCTTCCCCTCCCGGGTCCTCGTGCCCTTTGCTCGTCTGCGCGCGGCGCTCCCCCCGGCCGCACTGTCCCCGCTCCT
>NZ_JAGXJK010000248.1:0-259 GCF_019091605.1 Micrococcus sp. GbtcB5 | reverse complement strand
ACTCGGCGTGCTCGAAGATCTCGGCGTCCTCGTTCTTGTCGAGCGCCACGTTGGTCTTGGCGGTCTTCATGCCGGCCAAGTGCTGGATGGCGCCGGAGATGCCGAGGGCGATGTACAGGTTCGGGGGCACGATCACGCCGGTCTGGCCCACCTGGCGCTCGGCCGCGGTGTAGCCGGAGTCGGCGGCGGCGCGCGAGGCGCCCACGGCGGCGCCGGGGTCCTCGGCGGGCGGGTCGCCGAGCGCGGAGGCCCCCCCCGT
>NZ_JAGXJK010000247.1:0-259 GCF_019091605.1 Micrococcus sp. GbtcB5 | reverse complement strand
GGCCGTGCTCGGCGGCCCTTCCGGCGGGGTGGGCGGGTGAGGCGGGGGCGGGGCTCGCCCCCACGAGAAGGACGCCGGCGCCCAGGGCGGCGGCGAGGCGGGTTGGTCGGGCGGTGCGCACCGTGCTCCTCCAGGGGTGCGGTGCTGCGACGGGCCGAAGGGTTCCCCGGCTCGGACGCCCGAGGTCGGCCGGATGCCGCACTCGCCGCGTCGGCACGAATCTACGCCGCACGGACGTGATGCGGGTCACCGTCCGGTG
>NZ_JAGXJK010000246.1:0-260 GCF_019091605.1 Micrococcus sp. GbtcB5 | reverse complement strand
GGGCGGGGCTGTTGAACTTCCAACGCGCAACTGGACACGCAGGTTCGTGTTCTGTGACCAGTAGGTGAAGACTTCCTCAGTGATCCCGTTGGATGCGTTCTCGACGTCTCGAATAAGGTGCTCATCACTCTCGGGTGAGATGAAGTCCTCCGGCTCGACGCTAGCCAGGTGGAGAAGGGACAGAAAAGCGCGCTGGCCTCGGTTCAGTTCTTCAGCGTCACGGCGGGCAATGAGCTCCTTCACGTTAATCTCCCCCGGCT
>NZ_JAGXJK010000245.1:0-260 GCF_019091605.1 Micrococcus sp. GbtcB5 | reverse complement strand
CATGCCTTGGCGAACATCGCGCCCGACGACCTCCATGTCACCGAGACCGCTCGCGCTCTAGAGCCATTGCGGCGACGCGTTCGGGAGATCGCCCACGACGGAGTCCGCTCCGGAGTCTTCCGCCGCGACATGCCCCCCGAGGTGCTCGCGTTCCTCATCGAAGAAACCGCACGTTCCGTGCTGCGCGGACTTCGCCTCGGGACACACGATGCCGGCACCATCGACGCGAAAGACATCCTTAGTAACGCCGGCCCCTCCTG
>NZ_JAGXJK010000244.1:0-260 GCF_019091605.1 Micrococcus sp. GbtcB5 | reverse complement strand
GGCGACCCGGCCGTCACGCGCCCCACGTACTCCAAGGGGCAGCTCACCGCGGCCCTGCCGCCGTCCGAGCCCGGCCCGGACGTCACCCTGATCGGCGACTCCGTCTCGCTCTCGGCCGCGCCAAAGCACATGGAGCAGCTACCGGGGATGCTGCTGGAGGCGGAGGTGGGCTACCAGATCTGGGACGCCCCGGACGAGATCGAGAAGCTCAAGGCGGACGGCCAGCTGAGCGACGTCGTCGTGGTTGCCCTGGGCGCCAA
>NZ_JAGXJK010000243.1:0-260 GCF_019091605.1 Micrococcus sp. GbtcB5 | reverse complement strand
CAGCTGGCGAAGAAGAACGAGGACATGTACCTGTTCTCGCCGTACGACGTCGCGCGTGTCTACGGGGTGCCGTTCTCCGAGATCTCCGTGACCGAGAAGTACTACGAGATGGTCGACGACGCGCGGACCAAGAAGACCAAGATCAACGCGCGCGAGTTCTTCCAGACCATCGCCGAGATCCAGTTCGAGTCCGGCTCCCCGTACGTCGTGTTCGAGGACACCGTGAACGCCGCGAACCCGATCAAGGGCCGCATCACCAT
>NZ_JAGXJK010000242.1:0-261 GCF_019091605.1 Micrococcus sp. GbtcB5 | reverse complement strand
TTCAAAAGAGAGAAATTGTGACAGTGGGAAATGCTGCGGATCGTTTTCAAGAAGATGCCTTGCGGATGATGCGTGGTATTCGTTTCGTAAGTACGTTAGGTTTTTCTTTAGAAAAGAATACGAAACAAGCAATTGAAACGTATGAAAATGAAATTGCAGCTACGGTTACAGAGCATAAAGAACAACAAAGTACATTGAAAAATATGGAACAGAAGAAATATAATAATTTACAAATAAGTGCAGCTAGAGAACTTGAAAATA
>NZ_JAGXJK010000241.1:0-261 GCF_019091605.1 Micrococcus sp. GbtcB5 | reverse complement strand
CTCCCGGCCCGGGCCGTGGCGGACGCGTCCTGGCGCGTGATCGCCCACGGGGGGGGCGGGGCCTTCAGTGTGGCCGCCGACCCCGTGCTGGACGCGCACACCATGGGCTCCGTCCTCGGGGCGCGCCGCATCCTGGAGTTGCCCGTGGGCCTGTTCCGGGCGGCCGCGGCGCTGGCCTACCGGGCACGGCTGCAGCCCACCGACCCGGGGTGGGGGGGCATGGCCGCGGCAGCGCCCATCATGGACACCCCGGCCCCGCGC
>NZ_JAGXJK010000240.1:0-262 GCF_019091605.1 Micrococcus sp. GbtcB5 | reverse complement strand
CGTGTTTGTTGCGTATTTGCTTTCTTAGGTAAGGCCCCCCTACTGTGGGGGGCGACCGTGGCGGCCCCCGCCCGGAGCCGCCGACCCCCTCACGGAAGGCCCTCCCATGCTCCCTCGCCTGTTCGGACTCGGCGATCCCGCCGCCTACCTCGTCGCCACCGGCAGGGCGGCCCGGGTGGCCGTCGACACCGCCTACGACCGCGCGGGGGTCCACCCGGACACCCAGTCGACGCACCTGGCCGACGCCGTCGGCGCCGTCGAC
>NZ_JAGXJK010000024.1:0-31490 GCF_019091605.1 Micrococcus sp. GbtcB5 | reverse complement strand
GGGTGGCGCTGCTGACGACGACGAAGCGCGCCCGGGGGGGCGATCCCCCCGCGGGCTTCGTCGTGAGGGGGCGTGGCCCGGAAGATGGGGGGGGGGGGGGGGGGGGGGGGGGGGGAAAGACAAGCGGAAGCGCTGGGCATATCGGAAGTTCGTGTTTCACGTGAAACGACCTTCTCTGAGGGTGCGAGCGTGGTGCCGCCGCGGCGGGACGATGGGGAGGGGTGCCCGTGGTAGACCGCTTCCGTCTGACGCGCTCCCCTCTCCTCCCCTGGCCCGAGCCCTCTGCCGCTCCGTTGTGGGCGGGGCGCATCTGTCGCCGGGCGTGGGGGTAGCAGGGGCGGCGACGCACGAAGTCACGGGGAGGACGGTTTTGCCCTGGAGCGGGACCGCGGCTGTGATGGCCGGCCGGCGGTGCACCGTGCGTTGAGGTGCGCCTCGGGAGCTGCGCGGTTCGTAGGGAACGTCCTGGCCGGCTGGTGCGGACGTGCAGGGCATGGCCCGTCCCTGCCCCTCAGGCGGGCTCGTGGCAGCCCCGAGAATGCAGCCGTCGAGCAGGCCGGGTGCCGTGGCTGGGTGCCCCCTCCCCCCACGTCAGACCTCCTCGCCGTCGGTGACGTGCAGGGAATCGGGGGCCAGAGCGGAGCACGAGTCAGAGTGCCGTCGCGGGGGTGCGCGGCCGGTCTGTCAGTCAGCGTGTCCGAGAGGGCACGTGAGCGGCGAGGTGGTCTCCTGTGATTCGTCTGAGTTGGAGGGGCCGATTGGGGGCGCCTGAAGGTCAGTTCGGCTGTGCATTCCTGTGTGCGGAGAAAGAGAGCCTCCAGTGAGGAAGCGCGGTCGTGTGCCCCCAATGTATACAGAGACAAGTGGTTGAGCTGGCCAACAAGCGTCTTGACGTGGTCACCAGCGAACGTCGATGTTGATATGTGGACAACATCTGTGGACAGTGTACGTCTAGGGTGTGCGGCCGTAGATGCCTCTGCGGTGCTGATGAGCCCTGCTCAGTCTCCTGTTGCGTCTGACGACTGGGCACGGGGACGGCGTGTGAATGGTGACTGCGGTGGAGGCCCCCCGGGAAGCCCGCGGCGGCTCCGTGCGGGATGGGGCGGGCCGTGTGGTTCTGTCTTGCAGCGACGTGGGAACCAGGGCGTCGAGTAATCGGCCGGTCGCCGGGGGTTTCACGTGAAACACGGTGGTTCCGCGCTCACCTAGCGTCGATCCCTGACCGCAGCTGTACGCGGATGGAGGCATTGAAGACCCAGTTTCCCCACGAGGCGGTCCTGAAACTTTGATGGGCGGCCTCAGCTGACAGGACGGATGGAGTCAGTGGGTGGGGTGGAGCGCCGGCCGCGTCACTGTACTGCCGCCCGTGACATCGGCGACCACATCGAGCAGTACTGTCAACGGCGGAAGTGGATGCTCGCTGCCCCGACATGCGACCCGCGACCCGGCGTTCCCTCCCAGCCGTTTCACGTGAAACTGAACGACCGGTGATCGGGGCTCACTAGATCGAGCCAGTACCATCAGCGACGCGGCAAGTCTGAACCTCTCAAGATATAGAGGACCCTGCGCACGCCGGCCTCGGGGTGCGACCCGCTGGTGGGCGAGCTTCCATGGATGAGCGCACGGTCGAATCTTCGAACGATACGTTTCACGTGAAACGAGCTTCGGGTGAAAGCGCCGTGCCGCGAGGTCACAATCCCAGGCGATCCAGGGAGCACACGATCCGTGCCGGGAGCGAGCTGACTGAGAATGGCGCAGGAATGTGGCACTGACTTGCGGGTGAGCTAGCACGTGGCCCACCCGAACTCATGTCGTACTTGGATGACAGACTCGTCCGTGTTTCACGTGAAACGCGGATGGTGAAGCAGCGTTCAATTCGTGAGCTGCGTGGGTGTGAGGAAGCACTGACGGCGAAGCGACGAGCAGGCCGAGCTCATCCGTTCGGTGATTCGAGTGTTCACATCGCACCGCGGGGGAGTGGGACGAGTGCTTCGCTGCTGGTCCGCCATTGCGCACCCGATGAGGCACATCATCATGCGGGTAGCCAGCGATCTGAGTACCGTCCGCACGGAGGGCTGATCGGCCCGGGAGTACATGAAAAACAAACTGAACAACCGTGATTCTGATACCGCCCGCTCGTCGACGCGGGCTCGCGTTTCATGTGAAACGAGTGAACCTCGAGAGGGAACACGAGGAGGTCTTGAGGATTGCAGCGGCACCCTTCCGAAGCGCCCCCACTCGGAGTGTTCCACGTGAAACACTCACGCTCGCGGCAGGTGCTGTCCGCGCGCCCACATCCTGCCATCCGGGCCCAATACGGACGTCTCACCCCAGAACCGAGGCCAGAACCTCGCCGCGCCCCTTGCACGTGTCAGGCCCTCGCGCGCCCCCCGGCGGTCAGGGCCAGAGCACCTTGAGAAGTGTCTTCCCGCCGCCCGGGACCATCGAGACCAGGCCGCTCACCTACACTGATCGCAGACCCACTCACTGCAGGAGGACCCGTTGAAGACGAGCCGTCGAGGAGGCCTGGGGCGAGGCCTCGGCGCCCTGATCCAGAGCACTGTAGAAGCCCCGGAAGAGAACGCCGAGGCCTCCTCCCCGAAGGACTCTGCGGTGCCGGTGAAGAGCGGCCCGAAGACTGCCGCGGCAGCGGAGGCCACCACGACATCGACGCGGAGCACCGCGACGACCGAGACGCCAGGGGAGTCCAACGAGCCCGCCCCGTCGGCCTCGCAGCGGAAGACCGCGGGCCGAACGACACAGGCCGGGAAATCAACGGCTGCGACTGGCCGGAACACCACGTCCGCCACGAAGGCAGGGCCCACCTCGTCGAAGCGTGCCTCGCGACCCGCGCAGCGTCCCGTCGACGTGTTCTTCTCCGCAGACTCCGAGGAGGCACCTGCGGCGCGGCCGACCAAGGGGCGCCCGGCCATGCCGACGGTGAAGGCGCCCAGCAAGCGTGCCGCCTCCGCGACGTCGTCGAGGAAGGAACCGGTGGACACAACCACTGACTCCGCCACGACTGAGGGGACCGTGTCCGCGGACATCGCGGTCCTGCGGGAGATCCCTGTGGGGGACATCCACCCGAACCCGCGGCAGCCGCGTGAGGTGTTCGACGAGGACCACATGGCGGAACTGGTCACCTCGATC
Organism: Micrococcus sp. GbtcB5; assembly: GCF_019091605.1. Lineage (NCBI taxonomy): Bacteria > Bacillati > Actinomycetota > Actinomycetes > Micrococcales > Micrococcaceae > Micrococcus > Micrococcus sp. GbtcB5. Next base: position 28,340 of record NZ_JAGXJK010000024.1, on the reverse strand, counting down.
CGCGAAGTCGGCATCCTGCAGCCGATCGTCGTGCGCGAGGTGGACGGCCCCACCCCCTATGAGCTGATCATGGGCGAGCGCCGGTGGCGCGCCACCCAGAAGGTCGGCCTGAACACCATCCCGGCGATCGTCCGCCAGACTCCGGACCAGGACCTCCTGCGGGACGCCCTGCTGGAGAACCTGCACCGCTCCCAGCTGAACCCGCTCGAAGAGGCCGCCGCCTACCAGCAGCTCATGGAGGACTTCGCCTGCACGCAGGAAGAGCTCTCCCAGCGCATCGGCCGTTCCCGTCCGCAGATCTCCAACACGCTGCGCCTGCTCAAGCTGCCGCCCCTCGTGCAGCGCCGCGTCGCCGCCGGCACGCTCTCGGCCGGTCATGCTCGCGCGCTGCTCGGTCTCACGGACCCGTCGGACATGGAGCGTCTGGCGCAGCGGATCCAGTCGGAGGGCTTGTCCGTCCGGGCCACCGAGGAGGCTGTCGCACAGTTGCAGGGCGGCCTCCGGCCGGGCCGCACGCCGCGGCGCAGCACGGACGACGCCCGCCACGAGCGCCTGGACCACTACGCCACCGCGCTCACCAGCCGCCTGGACACCGCCGTGAAGATCACCCTCGGCGCGCGCAAGGGCCGCATCGCCATCGACTTCACCACCGTGGAGGACCTGAACCGCATCATGGACCTCATTCAGGACGGCGAGGACGGCAAGGGGAAGGGCAAGAAGTCCTGATCCGGACCTCCCGCGGACGGCGTCCACGGGCACCCGCCGCTGGTCCTGAAGATCGACGCGCGACGGCCCCGCCACCCTCTCGGGTGGCGGGGCCGTCGTGGTGAGTGGGGGAGGGGCTCAGCCGAGCAGGGCCGAGAACTCCTTCTCCAGCGCGGCCTTGGGCTTGGCGCCCACGGACTCGACGACCTTCTCGCCGTTCTGGAAGCCCACGACGAGCGGGATGGAGGTGACGCCGTAGCGCGCGGCGATGGCCGGGTTCTCGTCCACGTTGAGCTTGGCGATCACGGCCTTGCCCTCGTGCTCCACGGCCATGTCCTCCAGGACGGGCCCGAGCATGCGGCACGGGCCGCACCACTCGGCCCAGAAGTCCACGAGGACGGGCAGCTCGGACTGGAGGACCTTCTGGTCGAAGTCGGCGTCGGTGACGGTGATGGTGCTCATGGCAGCCTCCTGGGGGTTGTTCTGTGTCTGACGGGGGTGGACAGGGGTGTTATCGACATGACTCATGACGCTCTGTCAGGGGTGATGAGTCAGTGGCTCATGCCGGAACCGCGTCCGACTCCGGGCCGGCCGGCGCGGCCTCCTCCACGTCGGCCACGGTCGCGAGGTAGTGCTCCACGTCCTGGGCGGCCACGCAGCCCGAGCCGGCGGCGGTGATGGCCTGGCGGTAGGTGTGGTCCGTGACGTCGCCGGCGGCGAAGACGCCCGGCTGGGAGGTCCGCGAGGACGGATGGTCGATGCGGATGGTGCCGTGCTCCGTGAGCTCCACCTGGCCCTGCACCAGGTCCGTGCGCGGGTCCTGGCCGATGGCCACGAACAGGCCGGTCACGTCCAGCGTGGACGCCTCGCCGGTGCCGGTGTCCCGCAGGCGGAGGGTGTTGACCTTGTCGTCACCCGTCACCTCCGTGACCTCGGTGTTCCAGCGGAACTCGATCTTCTCGTTCTCCATGGCACGGTGGGCCATCACCTTGGAGGCGCGCAGCTCGTCCTTGCGGACCAGCACGGTCACCTTGGACGCGAACTTCGTGAGGAACAGGGCCTCCTCCATGGCGGAGTCGCCGCCGCCCACGACCGCGATCTCCTGCTCGCGGAAGAAGAAGCCGTCGCACGTGGCGCACCAGCTGACGCCGTGGCCGGAGAGGCGCTCCTCGCCGGGAACGCCGAGCTTCCGGTAGGCGGAGCCGGTCGTGAGGATGACCGCGTGGGTGCGCAGCTGGGTGCCGTCGCCGAGCGTGAGCACCTTGGGGTTCGACGTCAGGTCGGCCTGCACGACGTCGTCGTAGACCACCTCCGTGTTGAACCGGCGGGCCTGGGCCTCGAGGTTCGCCATCAGCTCGGGCCCCTGCACACCCTCCGGGAAGCCCGGGAAGTTCTCCACCTCGGTGGTGTTCATCAGCTCGCCGCCCGCGGTCACCGCCCCGGCCACGAGGACGGGGGAGAGGTCGGCGCGGGCGGTGTAGATCGCCGCGGTGTATCCGGCGGGGCCGGATCCGACGATCACGACGTTGTGGACGCTCGGGTCCTGGGCGGTGGGGGCCACGGGTTCCTCCAGGGGATCGGGGTGGTGGGCGCTCCTCCAGGACAACGGCGGAGCCACGGGCGGGTATTCCGCGGTGTCGGGCCGCGGTGCAGCGACGTCCGGCGACGGCGGCCGGAAGGTCCGGCGCGCCGTCGCCTGGGCGCGGGGTCAGCGGACGGCGATCTCGCCGAGGCGCAGGCCGAACGGGAGGTCCGACGTCGTGCCCTCCAGCTGGGGCAGCGAGGTGAGGCTGACGATCACGTACTCGGCCTCGGCCTCGGCGCCCTCGAAGGGCACGGGGATGGAGACGGTGTCCTGGTCGAAGGTGCCGTTGCCGATCTCCTTGGCGTTCGCGCCCTCGGGGGAGTCGGCGATGTAGGCGAACCAGGCGCCACCGGTGGCCCCCGTGCTCTGCAGGGTCACCTCGTTCACCTCGGTGCGCTCCTCGAGCTGGACCACGAGGTTCATGCTCTCCACATAGCCGCCGAAGTTCGGCCGTGCGTAGGCGAAGGTGCGCCACACGGTGGTGGGGTCGCCGTCGATGAGGTTGCTCAGGTCCGCGTCGTGCTCGGCCTCGTGCTCCGGCAGGTCCGGCACCGAGCGCAGAGCCTGGACGGGCTGCGGGGCGGCCGCGGCGCTCTCGCTGGTCGGGGTGGGGGAGGGGCTGGTGCTCTCCGACGGCGACGGGGTGTCCGATGCGGACTCGGACGACGCAGACTCGGACGACGCGGCCGCGGCCTGCGGGGCCGGCCCGCCGCGCAGGTTCTGGGCCAGCAGCACCCCGCCCACGACGAGTGCGGCCAGCAGGCCGAGCACGAGGAGCAGGGCCAGCGGACCGCCGCCGCGCGTGCGGCCGTTGCCGTCGCCCGGGTCGGCCACCGTGGCGCCGTCGTCGCCCCCGGTGGTGGCCGGGGCGGCCAGGGCATCCGGAGCCGCGGCGGCGGACGTCGAACCGGCAGCCGCCGCGGTGGCCCCCGTTGCGGTCCCGGCAGCCACCGGCGCGGCCGTGCTGCGGGACTCCTCGTGGACGGGCGGCGCGGACTCGGCCACGATCGCTCGGCGGGGGACGGGGCGCTGGCGCCGCACCGGGATCGCCTCGGTGTCCGGGGCGACCGGCTCCGGCGGGTCGGTCTTCTCGGCCGCCACGGACTCGACGGGCTCGACGGGCTCGGTGGGCGGCGTGGCCCCGTCGGCATCGGCGTCGGTGGCCTGCGCGGCGGCGGCCCCCGCCGCGACAGCCGGGAGTGCGGCGGTGCCCGCCTGGGCCTCGCGCTCCGCGGCCTCGCGTTCCTGGGCCTCGCGCTCCGCGGCCTCGCGTTCCTGGGCCTCGCGCTTCTCAGCTTCGCGCCGCTCGGCCTCCCGGGCGCGCTCCTCCTCGGCACGACGGCGGGCCTCGGCCCGGCGCTCGAGCTCGCGGCGCTCGGCCTCCTCCCGCTCCGCGGCCAGCCGGGCCTGCTCGGCCTCCCGCTCGCGCGCGGCCCGCTCCTCAGCCTCCTGCTCCGCCTGGCGACGGGCGCGCTCGGCCTCGGCGCGGCGCTCCTCCTCGGCACGCTCCTCCGCCTCCCGACGTTCGCGTTCTGCGCGTTCGGCGGCTTCCTTGCGCTCCCGCTCGGCCCGCTCCGCGGCCTCCCGTTCGGCGCGTGCCTTCTCCTCGGCCTCCTTGCGCTCGCGTTCTGCACGCTCGGCGGCCTCCCGCTCCGCGCGCTCGCGCTCCTCCTGCTGCTTCCGGGTGGCGGCGTCCGCCGCGGCCAGGGCCGACGCCCCGGCGGCCGCCTTCGCCGCGGTGCCGTCGGAGGGACGGACCCGCTCGGCGAGGCGCTCGGAGAGGCGGTTCAGGAACCCGGGACGACGCTGGGCCTCGTCCTCGTCCGCGCGGAGCCGGCGGTCGAGGTCGGTGTAGTACGCCTCGTCGTCGTCGTAGGCGTGGGGGTCTCCGGTCCGCGACTCGCCGAACAGCTCGGAGCCGAGGCTGTCCGTCTGGAACGGCTCCACGTACAGCTCCTGCGGGTACGCCAGACCCAGCAGGACGTCCGGGTCGGGGTCCCCGCCGGCGATCAGGTACGTGCGGCCCTCGGACAGCCCCAGGTCGAGCACCTGCACGTCGTCGTTGCGCTCGCCCGTGGCCAGCTCCCGCGCGGACGAGGCCACCTGCGTGGCGTTCTCACGGGAGGCCACGAGCACGGTGACGCGGCGGTTGAGCACCTGGTCCGTGCCCAGGAACACCATGTCCTGGTCCGCGGACGTCACCACGTGCTGGGTGATGCGATAGCGGCCGCCCAGGACGGCGCCGACGGCGATGGGCTGGGGCACGGGCTCTTCTCCTGACGACGGGGTCGGAATCCAATGATACGTGGCGTGGCCGTCGCGGCCAGAGATCAGCCGACGCGCAGCAGACGACCCAGCGCCGGCACGCGGGCGACGAGCGGCCGGAGGGCGTCGTCCAGCTCGGGGAACCGCATGGCCCGCAGCACCATCAGGTACACCGGACCCATCGCCACGGCCGCCACCGCGCACGTGAGCAGCGCCGTCCCGATGGAGTTCCACGCGAACCCGCCGGTGTACCCGCCCAGCAGCCACACGACGACGACGCCCGCGGCCGCCGCGGCCAGCGCGGCCAGGCCGGTCTGGACGTGGGCACGCAGCACGGATGCGAGGCCGTAGTCCCCGAACCGGCGCACGGTGAGCACATGGGTCAGGACGAACTGGTACACGTACGAGACGGACGAGGCGACCGCGACCCACAGGGCCATGGACCACAGCGGCAGCAGCATCGCGCCCGCCCACGAGAGCAGCAGCATCAGGAGCGAGCCGCTGACCTGGACCACCATCGGCACCTTGGCGTCCTCGGCGGCGTAGAACACGCGCAGCAGGTAGAAGGAGCCCGAGCGGAACGGGATGGACAGCGCCAGCGCGAGCAGAACCGAGCCCACCGCGACGCCGGCCACCATCGCCGTCTCGGCCGTCGAGCCGAAGACGCGGCCCAGGGGGCCCGCCAGGACCACCACGCCGGCGAGGCAGAACATCAGCGGCACGGTGAACGCGCGCAGACCCTGCGCCGTCGTGCGCCGCACCGCGGACATGTCCTGGCGGCCCATGGCGCGGGCCAACCGGTTGAAGAGCACGGTGGCCAGGGAGAGCACGAACACCGAATGGGGCAGCACGGCCATCAGCATCGCCATGTTGTACGCGGCCACACCGGGGATGGCCGCCTGCGCCATCTCGGCGCTCCAGGTCTCCGTGCCGGGGATGCGCAGCTCGCCGCGGTCGCGGGCCTCCGTGGCGGAGGTGACGTACCGCTGGCACAGCAGGAGCACCACGTTCGTGGCGACCATCGTGATCAGGGTGTACCCGGCGATCCGGCCGGTGTCCCGCAGGCCGATGCCCTTCCAGCCGAACCGCGGGCGCAGACCCAGGCCGAGCCCGCGCAGCGGCAGGAAGAGGATCACGGCCTGCAGCACGACGCCCAGGGTGTGGCCGCCGGCCAGCACGACCGTCTGTGCGCTCGTCCACCCGGCGAGGTCGTCCCCGGCCCGGTACGCCCCGAACATGCCCAGGTACAGCACGATCGCGCCGATCGCGACGACGTTGTTCAGCACCGGCGCCCACATGTAGGCGCCGAAGCGCCCGTTGGCGTTGAGCACCTGCCCCACCAACGCGTACATGCCGTAGAAGAACACCTGGGGCAGACACCACAGGGCGAACACGGTGGCCATCTCGAGCTTCTCCGGCGACCAGCCGCGGGTCAGGGCCGTCATGAGCGGGGCCGCCGCCAGCATGACCACCACCGTGCCGGCGAGCATCACGAGCGTGCCGAGCGTCATCAGGCGGGAGGTGTAGTCCGCGCCCCGGTCGGCGTCGCGGGCGTGCTTGATCAGCTGCGGCACGAGCACGACGTTGAACACGCCGCCCACCAGGAGCAGGTAGATCACGTTCGGCAGGGAGTTGGCGATCTCGAAGATGTCGGCCATGTCCGCGGACAGGCCGATCGCCACCGTCACCAGCGTCGCACGGACGAGGCCCAGCACGCGGGAGAGGAGCGTGCCGGAGGCCATGATCGCGGTGGACCGGCCGGCGCGGCGCTCGCCCTCGGGGGTCTCGTCCGCGGGGTCCACGGCGGCCGGATCCGTGGCGGGGGCGGGGTCCGTCGTCGTCGGCTCCTCGTCGGCGACGCCGGCGTGGGCGGGGTCCTGCGCTCGGCGCGGGGCGGGTCTGCTGCTCAAGGGTCACCCAATCGTGGTCGGAAGGCCCCGTGCCGGGGGCGGTGGATCAGGGGCGGGGGCCCCGGGCACCGCCCGGGGGGAAGTGCTGGTCGACCACCTGGCGGGCCAGGTCGACGATCCGGCGCTCGTTGGCGAAGGAGAGGCGGCGCGCGACGTCCTCAAGGCGCACCCACGCGACGTCCACGGCCTCGTGGTCCGGGTCGTTCTCCGTGGTCAGCTCGCCGCCCGTGGCGCGCAGCAGGAAGTGGTGCACGGTCTTGTGGACGCGGTGCCGGGCGACCGTGAACCAGTAGTCGATCGCGCCGAGCGGCTCGAGGATGTGGCCGGCGATCCCGGTCTCCTCCTCCACCTCGCGCACGGCCGCCTGCCGGTGGTCCTCCTCACCCTCGGGATGGCCCTTGGGCAGGCACCACTCGAGCCGACCACCGCGGTTGTAGCGGGCGATCACAGCCACCTCGAGGCCGCCGTCATGCTCGCGGACGATGACGCCGCCGGCGGAGACCTCTTCCACCGTGGGCAGGGAGGCGGCAGCGGCGGAACGGGGTCCCGCGGGGGCCGGGGTGACGGGGCGCAGAGGCGGCTGCGGCCGGCGACGCCACGCCCCCAGCGCGGAGGGCAGGGGGGCGCCCCGGTGCGCGGAGGGATCGGGGCGGGTCATGCCGTCAACTCTAGCCCGGCCCGCGCGGGCCCGTGCCGGGACCGTCTGGCACCCTTGTAGGCATCATGGATCTGACCACCGCCACCCACGCGCTGCCCCCCGGCTTCCCCGCGGACGCCACCCTGCCCGCCGTCGTCGTGGAGCTGGGGCGGAGGTTCGAGGCCGCCGGCCACGAGCTCTCCCTGGTGGGCGGCCCGGTCCGCGACCTCTTCCTGGGGCGGACGTCGCCGGACCTGGACTTCACCACGGACGCCGACCCGGACGCGTCCGAGGCCGTGGGCGCCGGCTGGGCGGACGCCACGTGGGACGTGGGGCGGCGGTTCGGGACCATCGGCTTCCGCAAGGCCGGCTGGCAGCTCGAGGTCACCACCTACCGGGCCGAGCAGTACGACCCGGCCAGCCGCAAGCCGCAGGTGGCCTTCGGCGACAGCCTCGAGGACGACCTGCTGCGCCGCGACTTCACCGTCAACGCCATGGCCCTGCGCCTGCCCGCCCTCGAGCTCGTGGACCCCTTCGGCGGCATGCGGGACCTGCACGCCGGCGTGCTGCGCACCCCCGGCACCCCCGAGGACTCCTTCTCCGACGACCCGCTGCGCATGATGCGCGCCGCCCGGTTCGCCTCCCAGCTCGGCTTCGCCGTGGCCCCCGAGGTGGAGGAGGCCATGGCCGCGATGGCCGAGCGGATCACGATCATCTCCGCCGAACGCGTCCGCGAGGAGCTCGTCAAGCTCGTGTGCGGGGCGCACCCGCGCGCCGGCCTCGACCTGCTCGTGCGCACCGGCCTGGCCGACCACGTCCTGCCCGAGCTGCCCGCCCTGCAGCTCGAGTCGGACGAGCACCACCGCCACAAGGACGTCTACGCCCACTCCCTGACCGTGCTGGAGCAGGCCATGGAGCTGGAGGGTGAGTACGCGCCGTCGACCCCCGACCCCGTGCTGCGCCTGGCGGCGCTGCTGCACGACGTCGGCAAGCCGGCCACGCGCCGCTTCGAGAAGGGCGGGGCCGTCACCTTCCGGCACCACGAGACCGTGGGGGCCAAGCTCGTCCGCAAGCGGCTGCGTGCCCTGAAGTTCGACAACGACACCATCAAGGCGGTGGCCCGTCTGGTGGAGCTGCACATGCGGTTCTACGGCTACGGCGACGCCGGCTGGACCGACTCCGCCGTCCGCCGGTACGCCCACGACGCCGGCGACCTGCTGCCCCGCCTGCACGCGCTGACCCGCTCGGACGTGACCACCCGCAACCGGCGCAAGGCCGAGCGGCTGGCCCACGCGTACGACGACCTCGAGCGGCGCATCGCCGAGATCGCCGAGGCCGAGGAGCTCGCCGCCGTCCGGCCGGACCTGGACGGGCAGCAGATCATGGCGCTGCTGGGGATCCGCCCGGGCCCGGTGGTGGGCCGGGCGTACAACCACCTGCTCGAGTGGCGCCTCGACGAGGGCCCACACGAGCCGGCCGAGGCCGAGGCGGAGCTGCGGCGCTGGTGGGCCGAGCAGCCGGAGGCCCAGCAGGACTGAGTCGGCGCGGCGGGCCTTCCACCCGGCGTCGGGCCGGGACCACACTGGCCGCATGGCTGAGAAGAAGACCGAGAAGAACGGCGCCCCCATGGGCCCCGGCACCTCCAACATCAAGGACCCCGAGGTCTACGAGGCGCTGCGCCGCGAGGGCGCGAGCGAGGAGAAGGCCGGGCGGATCGCCAACGCCTCCGCCCGGGACGGCCGGGACGAGGTCGCCGAGCGCGGCGGCGAGGCCGGCTCCTACGCGGACTGGACCAAGGACGAGCTCGCGAAGCGGGCCCGCGAACTCGACATCGAGGGCCGCTCCACCATGACCAAGGACGAGCTCATCGAGGCGCTGCGCAACCACTGACCGGCGCCCGCCCCCCGCTTCCGGGGCGGAAACCGGTGCTTTGGGAGCGGAATACCGCCGGAAACCGCCCCCAACGCGGTGGGTGGGTGGGGGATAGCCGGAGGCTTTGGCCCATCCAGGTCGGGATGGAATGATCGACCGCTGTGAGTTCCGACCAGCGCACCGCGTCCGCGCCCCGCCATGCCCTGCCGCCCCAGGACGGCGTGCCCGCCGTCAAGGTCGGCACGCGGGTCAGTCGCGGCCCCGGACGGGTCACCGCCCTCGACGGGCTGCGGGGGATCGCGGTGCTCGCCGTGCTCGTCTTCCACGCCTGGCCCACCTTCCTGCGCGGCGGGTTCGTGGGCGTGGACATGTTCTTCGTGCTCTCCGGCTTCCTCATCACCACCGGCCTGGTCCGTGGTGTGGACGCGGGCCGGGGCGTGGCGCTGGGCACCTTCTGGATGAAGCGCGTCCGACGACTCATCCCGGCCATGCTGATGGCGCTCGTGGGCACCACCGCGCTCGCGTGGCTGGCGGTGGACGAGTTCCCCGCGGGCCTGGGTCGCCAATGGTTCGGCGCCCTGACCTACACCAGCAACTGGGTGATGATCCTGCAGGGCGGGGACTACTTCAACCGCGCCTCGCCGCCTCTGTTCGAGCACCTGTGGTCCCTGGCGATCGAGGAGCAGTTCTACATCCTCTGGCCCCTGCTCCTCTGGGGGCTGCTCCTGCTCACCTGGCCGCCGCGCAGCACGGTGAACTCGGGGCGGGTGGCGGACCGACGTCGTATCCTCGCGGTCGCGGTCGCGGCCGTGGCCTCCGCGGCGTGGATGGCCTGGGGCTCGTGGCACGGGTTCGAGCAGGCCCGCCTCTACTTCGGCACGGACACCCACGCCTTCGGCCTGCTGTTCGGCGCGTGCGTGGCGATCGGCCTGGCCCATGTGCCCCGGCCCGAGCACGGCGGCCCCGAGCCGCGGACCTCGGCCACGCGGGTGGCTGTCGCGTGGGGCGCCGTCGCGGTGCTCGCGGCGGGCTTCGCCCTGGTCGACGGCGGCCACGCGAGCACGTACCGCGGAGTGCTGGCGGGCCTGTCCGCCGTCGTCGCGTTCATCGTCTGGCACGTGGTGCAGGGCGACCGGCGCGACTCGCTCTCGCGCGTGCTGGGCAACGGGTTCCTGCGCTGGTGGGGGCGCCGCTCCTACGCCGCGTACCTGTGGCACTGGCCGCTGCTCGTGATCATGCGCGTGATGGTGCCCGTGGACGCCCCCGGGTGGGTCGAGCCCGTGGCTGCCGGCGCGATCCTGCTGCTGACCGCCCTGATCGCCGACCTGAGCACCCGGCTGATCGAGGAGCCCATCCTCCACGAGGGGTTCACGGGTGCCTTCGGTCGCTGGGGCGCAGCCGCTCGGCGGGCGTTCACGGGCGGGGCCGGGCCGATCGGCCGGCTCGCGGCCGCCGCCACGGCGCTGGGGCTCGTGGCCGTGCCCGCGGCGGCCGTGGCCGCCGTGGTGCACTCGCCCGCGCAGACCCAGCTCGAGCAGGACATCGCCCAGGCGGAGGAGTCCCTCAAGGCCGCCGAGGCGGCGCAGCAGGCGGCCCGCGAGTCCCGGGCGGCGGAGCAGTCGAAGCGGGCCGAGGCGTCGGCCTCGGCCTCGCCCGGCTCGGCCGCCCCCGGGGACGCGGAGGGCTCCGCCGGCGCGACGTCCTCGGCCGGATCGTCCGCCGAGCCGTCCGGGCTCGGGCTCGGCGACCCGGCCGTCACGCGCCCCACGTACTCCAAGGAGCAGCTCACCGCGGCCCTGCCGCCGTCCGAGCTCGGCCCGGACGTCACCCTGATCGGCGACTCCGTCTCGCTCTCGGCCGCGCCAAAGCTCATGGAGCAGCTACCGGGGATGCTGCTGGAGGCGGAGGTGGGCTACCAGATCTGGGACGCCGCGGACGAGATCGAGAAGCTCAAGGCGGACGGCCAGCTGAGCGACGTCGTCGTGGTTGCCCTGGGCGCCAACGGCACCACCCACCGGGGCGACTGGGAGAAGATCCTGGCGGCCGTCGGCGAGGACCGGTTGCTCGTGCTCGTGGTGCCGCACGGCCCGATGGACTGGATCGCGGACGTGCAGGTGCAGATGGAGGCGCAGGCCAAGGCCCACCCGGACCGGATCGTCCTGGCGGACTGGGACGCCGCGGCGAAGCAGCACGTCACGGACTTCTCCGCCGACGGCGTGCACCCCCGCGCCGACGGCCAGGCCATGTACGCCCAGCTCGTCCGGCTCACCATCGAGGACCGGCTCGGCGCGCGGCGCTGAGCGCGGTGGCCGGGGCGGCACGCGCCCCCACGACGACGCCGGCCCGTCACCTCCACGGGGAAGGTGACGGGCCGGCGTCGTGCGCGGTCCGCGGGGACCGGGCGGGTCAGCGCTCGATGTCGCCGCGGATGAAGGCCTCCACGAGCTCGTGCGCCGCGTCGTCGTTGTGCTGCACGGGCGGGGACTTCATGAAGTAGGACGAGGCCGAGAGGATCGGCCCGCCGATGCCGCGGTCCAGGGCGATCTTCGCGGCGCGCACGGCGTCGATGATCACGCCGGCCGAGTTGGGGGAGTCCCACACCTCGAGCTTGTACTCGAGCGAGACGGGGGCGTCGCCGAAGTTGCGGCCCTCGAGGCGCACGAACGCCCACTTGCGGTCGTCGAGCCAGGCCACGTAGTCGGACGGGCCGATGTGCACGTCCTTCTCGCCCAGCTGCGCGGAGGTGTTGGAGGTGACGGCCTGCGTCTTGGAGATCTTCTTGGACTCCAGGCGCTCGCGCTCGAGCATGTTCTTGAAGTCCATGTTGCCGCCCACGTTGAGCTGGTAGGTGCGGTCCAGGGTGACGCCGCGGTCCTCGAACAGCTTGGCCATCACGCGGTGGGTGATGGTGGCGCCGATCTGGGACTTGATGTCGTCGCCCACGATCGGCACGCCCGCGGCGGTGAACTTCTCGGCCCACTCCGGGGTGCCGGCGATGAACACGGGCAGGGCGTTCACGAACGCGACGCCGGCGTCGATCGCGGCCTGGGCGTAGTGCTCGGTGGCCAGCTGCGAGCCGACGGGCAGGTAGCAGACCAGCACGTCCACCTCCGCGTCGCGGAGGGCCTGGGCCACGTCCACGGGCTCGGCCTCCGACTCCTCGATGGTCTCGGCGTAGTACTTGCCGAGGCCGTCCAGGGTGGGGCCGCGCTGGACGGTGACGTCCGCGTGGGGCACGTCCGCGATCTTGATGGTGTTGTTCTCGGAGGCGGTGATGGCCTCGGACAGGTCGAGGCCGACCTTCTTCGCGTCCACGTCGAACGCGGCCACGAACTCGAGGTCGGACACGTGGTAGTCGCCGAACTGCACGTGCATCAGGCCTGGGACCGTGTCCGTGGCCTTCGCCTCGCGGTAGTACTCCACACCCTGGATGAGGGATGTTGCGCAGTTGCCCACGCCGGCGATGGCGACGCGGATGGGATTGGTGGCCACGGTCTGGTTCTCTCCTCGACTGTCCGGAACGGGTGCGGGCACGCGGAGCGCGCGCAGGGGGCCCACGCCGTTCGGCGGGGCGCTCACCCGGGGATCAACCCCGCCAGTCTACGACCGACGACGGCGGCCCCGCCCGTCCGGTGTCCGGGCGGCTTCCTAGGATGGGGGCATGAGACCGGCCCCCGCGCACGCCGCGACCCCCAGCGAGCCGCCCACTCACGCCGCGGACGGCGCCCCGGGCGCCCCCGCCGGGCGTTCCGCTGACAGCGCACCGTCCGGGGCCCTGCCCGCCCCCGGTGAGCGCGGCGGCCGCTTCCAGCTCGCCGGCGGCCTCGCGGCGAACGGCCCCGGACGGGGGACCGGCTCCTGGGCCGGGCCCGTGGCGCTGACGGCGCTGCTGGTGGCTCTGGCCGCCGTCGTGACCGTGCTGCAGAAGTCGCCGTGCCTGCTGCACGGCTGGGGCGCCCCGGACGTCTACTACGCGGGCTGCTACTCGGACTGGGCCGCGCTCTACGGCGGGCGCGGGTTCGCGGCGGACCCGTGGGCGCCGTTCCGGGCGGGCTCCACGTTCGAGTACCCCGTGCTGATGTCCGTCGTGGGCTCGGTGGCGGCCTGGATCACGCAGGCGCTGCCGTTCTCGCCGGAGCAGGGCACGGTGGTGTTCTGGCTCGTGAACTTCGGGTTCGTGGTGGTGCTGTGGGCCGTCGTCGCGGTGCTGACCGTCCGGATGGCGGGGCGCCGGTGGACGGACGGGCTCATGGTGGCCGTGGCCCCGGGGATCGTGCTGGCCGGCACCATCAACTGGGACCTGTGGGCCGTGGCCCTGCTGGCGTGCGGCATGTACGCGTGGTCGCGCGGCCGGTCCCTGACGGCGGGGGTGCTGTTCGGCCTCGGCGCGGCCATGAAGCTGTATCCGCTGCTGATCCTGGGGCCGCTGCTGATCCTGGCGGTGCGCTCGCGGCGGTGGCGGCCGTTCCTGCTCGCGGCCGGGGGCACGGTGGCGGCGTGGGCGGCGGTCAACGTGCCGCTCATGGTCGTGAACGTCCAGGCGTGGTCCGTGTTCTTCACCTTCTCCGGCGAGCGCGGGCCGGGCCTGTCCAGCGTGTGGCACGCGTGGGACGTGACCGCCGCGCAGGCCGGGTGGGCGTTCGTTCCGGAGGACTCCCTGACCCTGCTGGCCTACGGGACCTTCGCGGTGTGCTGCCTGGGGATCTTCGTGCTCGGCGTGCGGGTGCGGCACACCCCGCGGCTGGCCCAGCTGACGTTCCTGGTGGTGGCGGCGTTCGTGCTCACCAACAAGGTGTACTCACCGCAGTTCGTGGTCTGGCTGATCCCGCTCCTGGCGCTCGCCCTGCCGCGGTGGCGGGACTTCTGGGTGTGGCAGACGGTGGAGGCGCTGCACTTCTTCGCCGTGTGGATGTACTTGGCCAAGGGGGTGGCCGAGACCCCGCCGCAGCACTCCATGGACGACTCCGTCTACGTGGCCGCGATCCTCGCGCACATGCTCGCGGTGCTGTGGCTGTGCGGGCGCGTCGTGTGGGAGATGCTGCACCCGGCCGAGGACCTCGTGAAGCGCGACCACGGCGGCCACCCGGACACCGACCCGCTCGCCGGCGCGTACGCCGGACCGGCCCAGGGGCGCTCAGGCCGACCGGCCGCGGTTCAGGCGTAGTCCCAGCGGTGGATCGGGCAGTCCGGGGACGACGGCGGCGCGGTCGTCCCCGCCGCGGCGGCGCCGTCCTCGCGGGGCGGCGGCGGGCAGACGCACTGCGCCCCGGAGGCGGCCGTGGCCGCCTTCATCTGCTCGCGCCACATCACGTGGGGGTCGGTGGCCGGGTCCGCGGCCGCGCCGGGGTGCACCGGACGCGCGGCGCCGTCGTCGTGTGCGTCGTGGGCGGGGGCGCGGGCCGCGTCCCCGTCCCGGGTGAAGCCCAGCCGCACGATGGCCCAGCCGCCCACGGTCCACGCCACCAGGAGGAAGACCCCCACGGCGACGGCGATCATGATGTCCACGGCGGGCTCCTCCTGCGCTGACGGGGCGGGCGATGCGGCGGGCCCGCTTGCGGGCCAGGGTAGTCGGACGGGGTGGTGGGGGCGGTACGGTCGGGGCATGACCCCCGTGACCCGTGACACCGCCGCCGAGCTGCCCGCCCACCTGCGGGACCTGGCCGAGTTCGTGACCGCCTCGCCCTCCAGCTACCACGCCGCGGAGGAGGTCGCACGCCGCCTGGAGGCCGTCGGCTTCACCCGTCTGGATGAGACGGCCGACTTCCCGGCGGCCCCGGGCGGCTACGTGGTGGTGCGCGACGGCGCGGCGGTGGCCTGGATCGTGCCGATGGGTGCCGGGGCGCTGGGCCGCCACGAGGGTGCTGAGGCGCGCGCGGCCGGGCCGGACGAGGCGGGGCAGAGCGCCGGCGTCGTGCCGGTGTTCCGCGTGCTCGGCGCACACACGGACTCGCCGGGGTTCAAGCTCAAGCCGAACCCGGCCACCGTGACGGCCGACGGCTGGGTGCAGGCCGGCGTCGAGGTGTACGGCGGCCCGCTGCTGAACTCGTGGCTGGACCGCGAGCTGCGGTTCGCCGGGCGTCTCGTCCTCGACGACGGCACGCAGGTGCTCGCCGCGACCGGGCCCGTGGGGCGCATCCCGCAGCTGGCCATCCATCTGGACCGCGAGGTCAACGAGGGGCTGACGCTGAAGCGGCAGCGGCACACGAACCCCGTCGTGGGGGCGCTCGCCCCGCGCGGCGAGGACGCCGGCGCGACCGTGGCCGACGGTCTGGCCGCCCGCGTGCCCGGTGACGTGCTGACCGCGCTCGCGGCCGCCGCCGGCGTGGACCCGGCCGCGGTGCGCGGGCACGACGTCGTGGTGGCCGACGCCCAGGCGCCCGGACTCTTCGGGCTGGCGGGCGAGTTCTTCGCGTCGGGTCGGCTGGACAACCTGAGCTCGGTGCACGCGGGCCTCGTGGCGCTCGAGGAGCTGGCGCGCGAGCACGGCGGCGCCGAGGGGGCGATCGCGTACGAGGGGACCGTCGCGGGCGGGGTGGCCGGTGAGGCGGCCGGCGCCCCGGTGATCCCGCTGCTCGCCGCGTTCGACCACGAGGAGCTGGGGTCGGCGTCGCGGTCCGGGGCGGCCGGGCCGCTGCTCGAGGAGGTCATGGGGCGCGTGCTCGAGGCGCTCGGCGTGGCCGGGCAGGGCCGGGCGCGGGCGATCGCGGGGTCCTGGCTGCTGTCCGCGGATGCCGGCCACCTGGTGCACCCGAACTACGCCGAGCGGCATGACCCCGTGAACCACCCGCGCGTGAACCACGGCCCGCTGCTGAAGATCAACGCCAACCAGCGCTACGCCACCGACGCCGGGGGCGAGGCCGCGTTCGCCCGCTGGTGCGGCGTGGCGGGGGTGCCGTTCCAGGAGTTCGTCTCCCACAACGACGTCCCCTGCGGCTCGACCATCGGCCCGATCTCGGCGACCCGCCTGGGCATCCGGACCGTGGACGTGGGCCTGGGCCTGCTGTCCATGCACTCAGCGCGCGAGATGTGCGGCGTGCGGGACGTGGAGCACCTGGCGGCGGCCGTGCGGGAGTTCTTCCGCGGGGTGTGAGGCGCGGCATGGGGGGCGCCGCGAGCGGCGTTCGCGGGGCTGCGTCAGCCGGCGGGGCGGGAGGTCAGCCTTGCAGCCTTACATAGGTGCCGACATTGTCCAAGGTCATGCCGTTCACGACGGCGGAGCCACGGCCGTTGACCATCACGCCGTTGAGGTTCGTGCCGCAGTTGCTGTACCACCCGATGCTCGGCAGGGTGATGGTGCCTGAGACGGGGGCGGGTACCGGGGGGGAGAGCTTGCTGACGTAGCGGTAGTACTGGGTGCCGTTGTTGGTGTACAGGACCGGACTGCCGGTCCCGGAGACCTCACGGGTGGGGGCGCTCCAGGACGGCGTGGTGTTCGTCCAGGTGAGGGGGTTCTGAGACCCCATCGCATCCACCACGCTCTTCTGCACCAGGATGGAGGCGGTCACATCCGTCACCGTGGAGCCGGCTTGCACATTGGTGATCCGGTAGTAGGTATTGACGTTGTCCGTGGTGACGGTCACGCGGGTCGAACCGGTGGCGCAGGCCCGCACCGACGTGCCGGTCACGGCCGTGGAGGCGAGGCGGACACTGAACACGCGGTCGATCCGCGGGGGAGGGCTGGCCGCCTCGGCGGGGGCAGCGGCGGCGGCGACGACGGTCGGCACCGCCCACGCGAGGCTGCTGGCGACTCGGCGGCGGGAGGGGACGGACTGGGACGGCTGGGGCGCTGCCGACGTGGACTCTGACATGGATGCTCCGAAACGTGAGAGGGGTGTGACACAGGATGTGTGTCCTCCTTCCAAGGTACGTCGTCGTCGACCGAGGGCAAGCCCCGGCCACCCCACGGCCCCCTAGGGGTGGCACCTCATCTGCGGAGGCGCAATGCTGGTATTCTTGACGGGATCCCCTGCGTGCCGCCGAAGAGTGCGGATGCATGCGTAAGGGGAGAACGCAGAACCTCCTGCCGCGGAGAGACCGCGGCCGCAAGCCCAGAGGAGGTGGGTTCGCATGCGTGCTTATGAGCTGATGGTGCTGATCGACCCTGAGGTCGACGAGCGCACCGTGGAGCCGACCCTGAAGAAGTACCTCGAGGTCGTCACGAACGCCGGCGGCACCGTCGACAACATCGACGTGTGGGGTCGCCGCAAGACCGCCTACGAGATCCAGAAGAAGTCCGAGGCCATCTACGTGGTCGTCAACTTCCAGTCGGAGCCGGCCGCCACCCAGGAGCTGGACCGTCTGCTGAACCTCAACGAGACGATCCTGCGCACCAAGATCATCCGTCCGGAGGAGCAGAAGATCACCGCTGAGTGATCCTCGTACCGTGTCCGGAGGGTCTGAGAGCATCGGATCAGTCCCCGACGCCCCCACCGGAACCCCGCTGAGCAGTCCCGGATCCCCGGATCCGGTCACTGACCGGCAGAACCCCCGAAGACAGGAGTGACCATGGCAGGCGAGACCGTCATCACCGTGGTCGGCAACCTCACCGCCGACCCGGAGCTGCGCTTCACCCCGAACGGCGCGGCCGTCGCGAACTTCACCGTCGCGTCCACGCCCCGCACGTTCGACCGTCAGACCAACGAGTGGAAGGACGGCGAAGCGCTGTTCCTGCGCTGCTCGGTCTGGCGCGAGGCCGCGGAGAACGTGGCGGAGTCGCTGACCAAGGGCATGCGCGTGATCGTGCAGGGCCGCCTCAGGGCGCGCTCCTACGACGACCGGGACGGCAACCGTCGCACCAGCTGGGAGCTGGACGTGGACGAGGTCGGCCCGGCGCTGCGGTTCGCCACGGCCAAGGTCACCCGCGCCCAGCGCGGCGGTGGCGGCGGCGGTGGCTTCGGCGGCGGCCAGCAGGGGGGCGGCTTCGGCGGCGCCCCGGCCGGCGGCGGCGCCGGGGGGAACAACGACGGCGGCTTCGGCGGCGCCCAGCAGGGCGGCGGCTGGGGCGGCCAGCAGCAGGGCGGCGGCCAGGCCGCACCGCAGGACCCCTGGTCCGGCGGCGGTGGCGGCGGATGGGACACCCCGTCCTCCAACGAGCCCCCGTTCTGATCCTGCACTGACCGGGCGCGGCCCCCACGGCCGCGATGGACACGGAACACCACGGACCTCTCCGTCCGGGCGCACCTTGCCCGGAGGGCCGCCCCGGCGGCCCATCCCACCCGCGACCCGGCACCGCCGGGCCGCACTGCACACGGCCCCGTGCCCCGCACGGGACGCCGCGTGATCCCATCCCGCAGAACCGTTCTGCGGGCTCCAGAGAACTCTGAAGGAGCACCACGATGGCGAAGGCTGAACTCCGCAAGCCCAAACCGAAGTCCAACCCGCTCAAGGCCGCCAAGATCACCGAGATCGACTACAAGGACGTGGCCTTGCTGCGCAAGTTCATCTCCGACCGCGGGAAGATCCGTGCCCGTCGCGTGACCGGCGTGACCGTCCAGGAGCAGCGCAAGATCGCCCAGGCCGTCAAGAACGCCCGCGAGGTGGCCCTGCTGCCCTACGCCGGCGCCGGCCGCGGCTGATCGAGCGAGCGAAGGAAGGAACACCCAGATGGCAAAGCTCATCCTGACCCAGGAAGTGGCCGGTCTCGGCACCTCCGGTGACGTGGTCGAGGTCAAGAACGGGTACGCCCGCAACTACCTGCTCCCGCGCGGTTTCGCCACCGTGTGGACCAAGGGCGGGGAGAAGCAGGTCGAGTCCCTGCAGAAGGCCCGCGCGGCCCGCGCCGTGGCGAACCTGGAGGACGCGCAGGCCCAGGCCGCGCAGCTCCAGTCCGCCACCGTGAAGCTCGAGCGCACCGCCGGTGCGGAGGGTCGCCTGTTCGGCGCCGTCCAGACCGCCGACGTCGCCGAGGCGATCGAGGCCGCCGGCCTCGGCTCCGTGGACAAGCGCTCGATCACCCTGCCGGCGCACATCAAGTCCGTGGGCAACCACGAGGCCCAGGTCCGCCTGCACGAGGACGTCATCGCGACCGTCCAGCTGCAGGTCGTGGCCGCCAAGGCCAAGAAGTGATCATCCGCTTCTGAGCCCGTCGCGCCTGCGGCGCGCACCCGAGGCCCCGGTCCGCTCTTCACGAGCGGGCCGGGGCCTCGTGCCGTGGGGGAACATGGAGATCATGCCCTCCGCCCCACCGCCCTCCGACCCCGCCGGCTCGACGGCGGCCCCGCGCCCGCCCCTGTGGACGCGCCCGTTCATCCTCGTCAGCGCCACCTACCTGTTCGTGGCGATGATCTTCTACACGCTCATGACCGCGATGGCGCTCTACGCCGTCACGTCCTTCGGCGCGTCGGACGCGGAGGCCGGCGTCGTGGCGGGGGCGTTCGTGCTGGGCGCGGTCCTCACCCGCATGACGACGACGCCCGCCACCTTCGCGTGGGGGCGGCGGCGGGTCCTGCTCGTCGCCTTGGCCTGCTACGTCCTCACGACGGCGGCGTACCTCTGGGCGGACTCCCTGGTCGCGCTGACCGCGGTCCGGCTGCTCAACGGCATGTGCTTCGGCGCGGCCGGCACCGTGCTGGCCACGGCCGTGCAGCGGATCGTCCCGCCCGTGCGCCGCTCCGAGGGCACCGGCTGGTTCTCCACGTCGATGACGCTCGCGGGCGCCGTCGGGCCGATGGTGGCCCTGCAGCTGAGCACGGCCCTCGGCTACGACGCCCTGTTCCGGGCGTGCATCGGCTTCACGGGCATGGCCCTGCTGATCGCCCTGTTCCTGCGCGTGCCCGAGCCGCCGCTGACGGGCCGGTTCCGGCTGCACCGGGCGGACGTGTTCTCCGCGGAGGTGGCGCCGGCGGCGGGCGTGGCCCTGGCCTCCGGGTTCATGTACGGCGGCATCCTCGCGTTCATGGCCACGTTCGCGCAGCAGCAGGGCTACCCGGCGATGGTGCCGAGCCTGTTCTTCCTGCTCTTCGCCGCGGGCACCATCGTGGGCCGCGCCGTCCTGGGCGTGCTGCACGACCGGCACGGGGACAACGCCGTCGCCTACCCGATCCTCGCGGGCATGGCCGTCTCCTACGCGGTGCTGGCGCTGTGGCGGGAGCCGGCGGGCATGCTCGTGGCCGGCGCTCTGCTGGGGCTGACCTACGGGCCGGTGGTGAGCGTGTTCCAGACGATCGCGATCAAGGTGGTCCGGCCCACCGAGATCGGCGTCGCCACGGGCACGTTCTTCCTGCTCCTGGACCTCGGCACCGGCCTCGGCCCCATGGTGCTCGGCGCGGTGGTGGCCGCCGTCGGGATCCCGGTGATGTACCTGCTCTCCGGCGGGGTCGGGGTGGCGCTGCTGCTCTACTACCGGCTCGTGCACGGCGGCCGGGCCATCGCCCGGCGCCCGTCCCCGGCCTGAGCGGGGCCGGGGACCGCCGTCGTCGTGGGGGTGCTCATGCGTCCCATCCCCCGATGTGCACGAGGGCGTCGCCGCGGTGCACCAGGGGCGCCTCGGTGCGGCCGATGACCACGCCGGTCAGCTCGGCCTTCACGTACGCCAGGCGGCGGCCGAACGAGTTGTAGAGCGCGCCGATCCGGTCCCCGGCGCTCACGCGTTCGCCGAGCGCGACGTGCAGGTGCACGAGGCCGTCCGCGCGGGCGCGCACCCACGTGGACTGCCACACCAGGTACGGGGCGTCCTGCTCGCCGTCGACGACGTCGGGGTGCACGGCCTCCGTGTCCTCGCCGGTGGCGTCGGTCGCCTCGGGCACGTCCGTGGTCCGCTCCTCGGGGACCTCGCCGGGCAGCGGCCCGGGGGCGTCGACGACGGCGTCCGGCCCGGGCTCGGTGAGCCCGACGTCCGCGGGGTCCACCATGTCCAGGGCCGCGAGCACGCGCAGGACCCCGTCCACGCCGGGGGCGATCGCGTACTCGTCGAACCGCCAGGCCTCGCCGGCCTCGTAGAGCAGCACGCGGGCGCCGGTCTCGCGGGCCGCGGCGCGCAGGGAGCCGTCCCGCAGGCGGGCGTGGAAGAGCACGGGGGCGCCGAACGCCTCGGCGAGCGCACGGGTCTGGGGGTCCTCCAGGTCGCACCGGATCTGCGGCAGGTTGGAGCGGCGGTCCGCGCCGGTGTGCAGGTCGATGCCCACCGTGCAGCGGCCGATCACCTCGGTCATCATCAGATGCGCGATGCGCGAGGCCAGCGAGCCCCGGGCGGAGCCGGGGAAGGAGCGGTTCAGGTCGCGGCGGTCCGGCAGATAGCGGTCCCCGGCCATCACGCCGAGCACGTTGACGATGGGCACGGCCAGCAGGGTGCCGCGCAGGTTTTTGGGCTGCAGCCGCTCCAGGACGCGGCGGACGATCTCGACGCCGGCCACCTCGTCCCCGTGGATCGCGGCGGAGACCCACACGGTGGGCCCGTCCTCGCGGCCGTGGAGCACGTGCACGGGCAGGGTGACGTCCGCGCCGGTGACGAGCTGGGAGATCGGCAGGGACAGCTCGTGGCGGCGGCCGGCCGGCACCTCGACCCCGCCGAACGCGAAGGGGGCGCGGGCGGGGCGACGGCTCACGCGCGTCCCCGGTTCCGGCGGCGCACGCCGCGCGGCGGCTGTCCGCCCACGTACGAGGCGGCGGGGTCCACGAGGAGGCCGCCGGCGGCCAGCGCGGTGCGCCCCACGAGCATGCGGAAGCCCATCTCGTCCCGGTGGGTCAGGGTCACCTCCGCCTCGATCGTGCGGCCGGCCAGGGTCAGCGGCATCACGACGACGACGCGCTCCTGCGCCTTGCCGTTCGAGGAACGCACCGTGCGCAGGTCGGCCACCGGCAGCTCGGCCGTCCGCGCGTCCGCGGCCGAGGTCTGCCACGGGTGCACCTCGAACCGGACCCAGGCGGCGCCGTCGCGGGTGAACCGCTCGATGCCGAAGGCGTGGAGTGCCGAGGTGCGGGCGCCTGTGTCGATCTTGGCCTTAATCCAGGGGGTGTGGGCGGCGGGCAGGCCGACCCATTCGCGCCAGCCCACCAGCCCCGGGCGAGCGGCGCCGTCGTCGGTGGGGGGCACGCCGTGGGGGGCCGGGGCCGTGTGCTTAGATTCAGACACGCCCCTCATCCTCCCAGGAAAGCGGTCATGAAGCTCGCCATCCTCTCCCGTTCCCTGCGCGCCTACTCGACGCAGCGACTCAAGACCGCGGCGCTCGAGCGCGGCCACCAGGTGAAGGTCCTGGACACCCTGCGCTTCGGCATCGACCTCAGCTCGGACGAGCCCGATCTGATGTTCCGCGGCCGCCCCCTCTCCGGCTACGACGCCGTGCTGCCGCGCATCGGCAACTCGGTGACCTACTTCGGCACCGCCGTGGTGCGCCAGTTCGAGCAGATGGACGTCTACACGCCCAACACGGCCGCCGGGATCATGAACTCACGGGACAAGCTGCGGGCCACCCAGATCCTCTCCCGCCACGAGATCGACATGCCCGCCACCGTGTTCGTGCGCAACCGCGGCGAGGTCTCCACGGCGATCGACATGGTGGGCGGGGCGCCCGTGGTGATCAAGCTGCTCGAGGGCACCCAGGGCATCGGCGTGATCCTGGCGCCGACCAAGAAGGTGGCCGAGGCGATCATCGAGACGCTGCACGGCACCAACCAGCAGGTGCTCATCCAGCGGTTCGTGGAGGAGTCCAAGGGCACGGACATCCGCGCGCTCGTGGTGGGGGACCGCGTGGTGGCCGCGATGCGCCGCCGGGCCCAGGGGGACGAGTTCCGCTCCAACGTGCACCGCGGCGGCACCGTGGAGCGCGTCGAGCTCGCGCCCGAGTACGCGGAGACCGCCGTGCGCGCCGCCCACATCATGGGCCTGCGCGTGGCCGGCGTGGACATGCTCGAGGGCGAGCACGGCCCGCTGGTCATGGAGGTGAACTCCTCCCCGGGGCTGCAGGGCATCGAGGCCGCCACGGACCTGGACGTGGCCGGCGCGATCATCGACTACGTGGCGGACCAGGCCGGCTTCCCGGACATCGACGTGCGCCAGCGCCTGGCCGTGTCCACCGGGTACGGGGTCGGTGAGATCACCGTGCACGCCGGCTCCGGCTGGGTGGGCCAGTCCATCGAGGACTCCGGGCTGCTCGCGAAGGACCTGCAGGTGCTCACCCTGCACCGCGGCACCTCCGTGTTCCCCAACCCCGCGGACACGAAGGTCCTCGAAGAGGGCGACCGGCTGCTCTGCTTCGGCAAGACCGAGAACATGCGCGCCCTCATCCCCGCCCGCGCCCGCCGCCCCAAGCGCGTGCGGAAGCTGCCGGCCACCCCGATCCTCGCGTCCGTGGCCGAGGAGGCCCCGGCACCCGAGGCGCCCGCCGACGAGGCCTGAACCCGGGCGCGGGGCTCAGCGGGCCGGGGCGAACGCGCCGATGCCCGTGAGGTGCCGGCCGAGCGTGAGCTGGTGGACCTCGTCCGTGCCCTCGTAGGTGCGCACGGACTCGAGGTTGTTCGCGTGCCGCAGCGGCGAGTGCTCCAGGGTGATGCCGTTGCCGCCGAGCATCTCGCGCGCCTCCCGCGCGATGCCGATGGCCACGCGGCAGTTGTCCAGCTTGCCCGCCGAGATCATGGCGGGGGTGAGCGGGCCGGCGTCCTTGGCGCGGCCGATCTGGTGCGCCAGCAGGTAGCCCTTGCCGATGGCCACGGCCATGTCCGCGAGCTTGGCCTGCGTCAGCTGGTGGGAGGCCAGCGGCACCCCGAACTGCTGCCGCTGCATCGCGTAGTCGAGGACGGCGTCGAAGGAGTCGCGGGCCGCGCCCATCGCGCCCCAGATGATCCCGTAGCGGGCCTCGTTGAGGCACTGGAAGGGGCCCTTGAGCCCGACGGCGGAGTCGGCCGGCAGCATCGCGGAGGCGGGCAGGCGCACGCCGTCGAGGTGGATCTCGCACTGCACCGAGGCCCGCATGGACAGCTTCTGGGTGATCGCCTCGGCGCGGAAGCCGGGGGTGTCCGTGGGGACCACGAAGCCGCGCACCCCGCGCCCGTCGCCGGGCTCGCCGGTCTGCGCCCAGATGATCGCGACGTCGGCCAGGGTGGCCAGCCCGATCCACCGCTTGACCCCGTCGAGCACCCAGTCGCCGCCGGGCTCCTGGCGGGCCGTCGTCGTCATGGAGGCCGGGTCCGAGCCGGCGCCCGGCTCGGTGAGGCCGAAGCAGCCGACCGCCTCGCCGGTGGTCATGCGCGGCAGCCACTGCGCCTTCTGCTCCTCGGAGCCGTGCTTGTGGATCGCGCCCATCGCGAGCGAGCCCTGCACGGAGACGAAGGTGCGCAGGCCGGAGTCGCCGGCCTCGAGCTCCTGGGCGGCGAGGCCGTACTCCACCGCCGAACGGCCCGGCATGCCGTGGCCCTCGTAGGGCATGCCGAGCACGCCGAGGCGGCCCAGCTCGGGGACGATCTCGCGCGGGAACACGGCGTCGTCGTACCAGCGGGCGATGTGCGGGCGGATGTGCTCGTCCACGAAGCCGCGCACCTTGAGCGCGACGGCCTTCTCCTCGGCGGAGAACAGGGAGTCCAGGCCGACGACGTCGGCGCGGCCGAGGAACGAGTCGGCCTCGGCGTGGAACGGGGTGGTCATGGCGGGGGTCCTCTCTGCGGGGTGGTCAGCGGGCGTCGAGCCAGGTGTTGACGGCCGCCGTGTCCGCGCCGAGCGCGGGGGGCGCGTGGCGCGGGTGCGCGACGGGCGGGTCCCACTGCACCGGGTGGCGGAACTGTCGGCCGGCGGGGGCGCCGGAGCGGTCCCGGACCTCGACGGTCGGCTCGAGGCCAAGGGACTCGGCCAGCTCGACGCCCTCGGCGACGGTGGACACGAGGCCGACCGGGAGCCGCTCGGCCTGCAGCACGTCCCGCCAGTGGGCGGCCGTCTGCGCCGAGAGCGCGTCCTCCAGGGCGGTGCGCAGCTCCTCACGGTGCTCGACGCGGTCCGTGTTCGTGGTGAAACGCGGGTCCTCGGCGAGCTCGGGGACGCCGAGGGCCGCGGCGAAGGTGCGGAACTGCGCGTCGTTGCCGATGGCGACGGCGAGCGGCGCGTCCCGGCACGCCAGCAGCTGATAGGGGGCGATCGAGGGGTGGTCGTTGCCCATCCGCCGCGGGACGACGCCGGCGCCGAGCCAGGCCTGGCCCTGGTTGGCGAGCGCCCCCTGCAGCGAGGAGAGCAGGTTCAGCCGCAGGTGGGCGCCCTCCCCGGTGCGCTCGCGGCGCAGCAGGGCCGCGAGCACGCCGGCGGTGAGGTCTTTGGCCGTGAGCACGTCCACGAGGGCGACGCCCGCCTTCATCGGGGCGTCCGGTTCGCCGGTGATGCTCATGAGACCGCCCGCGGCCTGGACGATGAAGTCGTAGCCGGGCAGGTCCCGGCCCTCGCGGTCGCCGAAGCCGGAGACGGCGGCGTAGACCACGGACGGGTTCTCCCGCGCGACGTCGTCGTAGCCCAGGCCGAGGCGCTCCATGGTGCCGGGCTTGAGGTTGTGGACCACGACGTCGGCCCGGGCGGCCAGGGCGGCGGCCCGCCGCTGGTCCTCGGGGTCCTTCAGGTCCCAGCCGACCGACTCCTTGTTGCGGTTCACGGACTCGAAGTAGGTGGCGCCCGTCGCCGAGCGGGGCGGGGCCCAGCCGCGGGTGTCGTCGCCGCGCTCGGGGTGCTCCACCTTGATGACGCGCGCTCCGAGGTCCGCCAGGGTCATGGTGGCGAGCGGGCCGGCGAGGACGCGGGAGAAGTCGGCGACGAGGACGCCGTCGAGGGGGAGCGAGGCCGGGGAGGGGGCGGTGGTGGCCGGGGGCACGGCGGACTCCTCACTGTGGCGGACGACACGACGACGGGTTCCACCCAAGCACCGTGCTCGCGTTCCGTCCAATGACTCTGGGGCGGGTCACTGACGTGCGTGAGTCATCGGTGCCGGGCGGTCCGGGGCGGCCGGGAGAGGTGGGCGCGGGGAGGACCCGGGGCCGCGGGCAGAGGCTGTCAACTTGGCCGTCCCCAGATCCGGGCATCTTGTCCACAGGAGTTGTCCACAGATGTGGAGGGTGTGGACGACGGTGTGGATAGGCATGTACCAGGCGGTGTGATGAGGGCGCAAACGAGGGTGCTGTCAAGTCCCGTGGCCGGGGCGAAAGGGGAGTGGAGAATCTTCCTCCACAGCTCTGGGGATCGCATCGTCCCAGGTCAGAGACGGATTCTGGGACTGGCCGAGCGGTTGTCCCCAGCGCGGTCCCCAGGGGATCCACACGACACGCCGCCGAATTCACATGTTGTCCACAATGGCTGTGGAAAACGCGGTTGCCCAGCCTCCACGGCGCGCGTAGTGTCGCGTGGTATCCCCAACGCGAGGGCGGGTATTGGCCGCAGGTGACCACTGACAGGCGCGCATCCGCTCGGACCGTCGCCCCGGGGACCGTCGCACCGTCCGCCTGCAGGAGGGTGCGGCGGCACGGGCGGTGACAACAGAGGAATCAGGGCCGGGAAGACCGGCGAGGGCCGCCGTCGTGCGGGCTGTGGGAAGGGAGTCTCCGGACGTTGACTGAGAACTACGGAGACTCGGGCTCCTACGACGGCGGCCGTTCCTCTGAACGCTTCCTGCCGCCCCAGGACCTGGAGGCGGAGCGCTCGGTGCTGGGCGGCATGATGCTCTCCAAGGACGCGATCGCGGACGTGGTGGAGCTGCTGCGCGGCCACGACTTCTACCGGCCGAGCCACGAGATGATCTACGAGGCGATCATCGACCTCTACGGCCGCGGTGAGCCCGCGGACGCCGTCACCGTGGCGGACCTGCTGAACAAGCGCCAGGAGCTCAGCCGCGTGGGCGGCCCCGCCGTGCTGCACGAGCTGATCCAGTCCGTGCCCACCGCCGCCAACGCGAGCTTCTACGCGGAGATCGTGGCGGAGAAGGCCGTCCTGCGGCGTCTCGTGACCGCCGGCACCAAGATCACCCAGCTGGGGTATCAGGGCGACGGCGAGGTCGAGGAGATCGTCAACGAGGCGCAGTCCGAGATCTACAAGGTGGCGGAGAACCGCCAGTCCGAGGACTACGTGCGCCTCGCGGAGATCATGGAGCACGCCGTCGACGAGATCGAGGCGGCCGGCAACCAGGGGGAGGGCCTGACGGGTGTCCCCACCGACTTCTACGACTTCGACGAGCTGACGCAGGGCCTGCACGGCGGGCAGATGATCGTGATCGCGGCGCGCCCCGCCGTCGGCAAGTCCACGCTCGCGCTGGACTTCGCGCGGGCCGCGGCCATCCACCACAACATGGCCACCGTGTTCTTCAGCCTCGAGATGGGCAAGAACGAGATCGCCATGAGGCTCCTGAGCGCCGAGGCGACGATCGCGCTGCAGGACCTGCGCAAGGGCACCATCCGGGACGACCAGTGGTCCAAGATCGCCGCGACCGTGGGGCGGCTGAACGAGGCGCCGTTCTTCATCGACGACTCCCCGAACATGACCATGATGGAGATCCGCGCCAAGTGCCGGCGGCTCAAGCAGAAGAACAACCTCAAGATGGTGGTGCTGGACTACCTGCAGCTCATGAGCTCGGGCAAGAAGGTCGAGTCCCGTCAGCAGGAGGTGGCCGAGTTCTCCCGTGCCCTCAAGCTGCTGGCCAAGGAGCTCGACGTGCCGGTGATCGCGTTGAGCCAGTTGAACCGTGGGTCCGAGCAGAGGACGGACAAGCGGCCGCAGGTGTCCGACCTGCGCGAGTCCGGCTCGATCGAGCAGGACGCAGACATGGTGATCCTGCTGCACCGTGAGGACGTGTACGACAAGGAGTCCCCCCGCGCCGGCGAGGCGGACCTGATCGTGGCCAAGCACCGCAACGGCCCGACGAAGACCATTGTGGTGGGGTTCCAGGGGCACTACAGTCGCTTCAGCAACCTTGCACAGGATGGCGGGGGTTCCGGGGGGTTCTAGGAGTTACCAGGTTGAGGCTCTGAGCCAGTCAATAGAAAGTGTTTCGGCATGGCTTACCGAAGTGAAAAAGGCTGGCAGGTCTTAGGGGGCCAAATTTTGCACCTCCCTGCCGCGCCCTCGGCGACGCGACGCGCAGAAGGGATAGTGCGAATAGTTCTCGAGGAGCCGCGCGAGGAGAATTCTCCAGAGGTTGCTCTACGTGAGCTCTTGCCGGAGAAGGAGGATGGCCAGCAGTCTCACCGGTCCACTCTCCTTTTGATGCGAATGAATGATGGATTAGAATACTTAACGCATCTGGGTTTGCGGTATCAGAAAGAATCAAGCTCGAGCGAAGACGATAAATTTGCTGAGACTCTCGAATTGAATGTAGATCCCCTGTTTCAGATGCAGAGGGGCATTTTAACCAGAACGCCCGCAACTAGCATCGAA
This sequence comes from Micrococcus sp. GbtcB5, assembly GCF_019091605.1. Taxonomy (NCBI): domain Bacteria; kingdom Bacillati; phylum Actinomycetota; class Actinomycetes; order Micrococcales; family Micrococcaceae; genus Micrococcus; species Micrococcus sp. GbtcB5. Next base: position 42 of record NZ_JAGXJK010000024.1, on the reverse strand, counting down.
GGCTTAAGTCAAACAATCCGCAGAGAGTTACAATTGGCTGTT
>NZ_JAGXJK010000239.1:0-263 GCF_019091605.1 Micrococcus sp. GbtcB5 | reverse complement strand
CGTCCTCGCCCGGCATAGGGCCGTAGGGGAGATCGGAGCCCGCAGGGGAGACGGCGTACATGAGACTCATCCGGTCCTCGTAGCCGTGGAGGGTCTCTGCGTACTGCTCATCACCGGGGATGAGGACACGGAACACATCGCGCGTGTCCTGCTTCAAGAGACGGCTGATGGGGTAGGTCCATCGTCCCCCTCCCCAGCGTGGCAAGAGGTTCACGTCGTCTGCGTCGAGGACTCGCCGCGGGTGCACGATCTGTGCCGCAGGC
>NZ_JAGXJK010000238.1:0-263 GCF_019091605.1 Micrococcus sp. GbtcB5 | reverse complement strand
AGCACCGTCCGCGCCGAAGGCTGGCGCCCGTGCCTGGCGACGTACTCAGCGATCAGGCGATCCTTCTCGGCCTCGATGTGTCGCGACCGGGTGGAGAACTCACTCACCAGCTCGTCGGGCACGCCCTCGATTTCCCATGCCGGGTTCCGGTCCCGGCCCCGCTCTCGCGCCTCCCACTCCACGCCGAGGACGCGGGTGAGCTGGTCCGCCAGAGCGGCGTTGTAGAGCTCGGAGACGGCTACGACGACCGAGTGCATCGGCCG
>NZ_JAGXJK010000237.1:0-263 GCF_019091605.1 Micrococcus sp. GbtcB5 | reverse complement strand
AGTAGTGGTGGTCCAAGAAAGTGTTACTAATTATACAGTTACACTTTCACAAGTGTTTCATAACCATTTTCTTTCAATGGATTCAAACTGTATGAGTTTAGTATTCTGTGACCAGAATCCACTTGCACTATTCTAAGAACTCTTTGATGTAGCTAATCCTAAGTCATCTAAAGACACTACCACATTTTTTTTTTCTATGGCATTTGTATCTTGTTCATAGTGGATTTGACAAGATCAATCTTTGCAAAGAGTTAATGTGCCTA
>NZ_JAGXJK010000236.1:0-263 GCF_019091605.1 Micrococcus sp. GbtcB5 | reverse complement strand
CGACGGGTAGGCGTCAACGTCGAGCAGCACGGTGTGATCTACACACCCGAAGGCGACCTTGAAGACCTTGGGGACATCGACGACCTGATCAGGCGCTCCAACGGCGCCCTTCCGCCGACGCCACGGCACGCCCCACGCACACTCCAGCGTGCCTACGGCCACGTTTTCATCACGGGGTATGAGGACGGGACGGTAGAGATCATCCAGCAGCTCCAGAAGATCGCCTCGAGTGGCATCGATGACTATGCGGACGATGTCGCCGC
>NZ_JAGXJK010000235.1:0-263 GCF_019091605.1 Micrococcus sp. GbtcB5 | reverse complement strand
ACGGCGTCACCCTCCTCGACGCGGACCTCTTCCCGCAGACCCTCTCCGTGGTGCGCCTGCGCGCCGAGGCCGGGGGCATCGACGTGCGCGTGGCCGACCTCTCCGCAGGCATCCCGGGGGACGTCCGCGCCGAGGTCGAGGAGAAGGGCCTGTGCGGCGTCGTGCTGCAGCAGCCCGGCGACTCCCGCCGCATCCACGACCACGCCGCCGACATCGCGCAGGCCAAGGGGGCCGGCGGCCACGTGACCGTCGCGGGGGACATC
>NZ_JAGXJK010000234.1:0-263 GCF_019091605.1 Micrococcus sp. GbtcB5 | reverse complement strand
GGTCACCGGGCCGGCCACGCCGCCCACGCGCGCCACGCGTTCCAGCGGCAGGCGGGCGGCGGCGCCGCCGAGGAGACGGAGCGCGTCTGCGCGGGCCGCGGTGACCTCATCCGACGTCGGGGGGACGGAGCGCAGATGACGCTCGGTGAACCGCACGCAGCCCATGACCAGGCTGACCGCGCCCACGACCTCGCCCGCGGGCGTGCCGACGACCAGCACGGTGGAGCCGCCGCCGAGGTCCACGACGAGCACGAGGTCCTCCG
>NZ_JAGXJK010000233.1:0-263 GCF_019091605.1 Micrococcus sp. GbtcB5 | reverse complement strand
CCATGGACCTGGAGAACTTCACCGTGCCCGTCCCGGGGGTCCGCGACACCGCCGTGATCGGCGCCCCCCACCCCCAGTGGGAGGAGCGCCCCCTGGCCCTCGTGGTGCGGGACGAGGACTCCGACGCCGACCAGGACGCCGTCCTCGCCGCACTCGCCGAGCGCTTCGCCACCTGGCAGCTGCCCGACGAGGACCGCTTCGTGACGGAGAACGACCGGACCGGCGTCGGGAAGGCCAACAAGCGCAAGCTGCGCGCCGACTAC
>NZ_JAGXJK010000232.1:0-263 GCF_019091605.1 Micrococcus sp. GbtcB5 | reverse complement strand
GGCGTCGGCCTTTTCCTGGGCCCCCTCCTCGCGCAGCAGCGGTATCATCACGCCGTTGAGCGTGACGTCCCCCGCGTCGAACATGAAGCCCAGGCCGCCGATCAGGAAGATGCGGCCCTGGACGGACCAGCGCCACGGCAGCTCCTGGGCGACCGCCTCACCGGTGGGCAGGGTGGCGTCGGGGGCGACGGCGTCGGGTGCGGGCCCGGGGTGCGCGGCGTCGGCGCTGGGGCGGGGTGGGGGGGCGGGCCGCCACTGCCGCG
>NZ_JAGXJK010000231.1:0-263 GCF_019091605.1 Micrococcus sp. GbtcB5 | reverse complement strand
ATGCGCCACCCTGGTGCGCACGCCCCGGTGGGACAGTCCCGCCGGGCGCCGACCCGAGAGGACGTCATGACCCATCACGAGCGCGACGTCCGCCAGGCCCTGGCCGCCGGCGAGACCTACCTGATCCACGTGCTGGAGACCTCCGGCCCGCCCGGCAACCCGGACCACTACCGGATCACGGACGCGGTCGTGGCCCACCACGCGCCCACCGGCTCCTACGACGTCGAGGCCGGCGGCCTGGACGGCGCCCGCGAGCTGCTCGC
>NZ_JAGXJK010000230.1:0-263 GCF_019091605.1 Micrococcus sp. GbtcB5 | reverse complement strand
ACGCTCCGCGACCGCGGCCCGCACCAGCCCCGCCGTCTCGACGAACCCCCGCCACCGGTCCGACCCCGCCACCCGGATGTTGAGCCAGCCCTGACGCAGGAACACCGCGCCCCGGCGGGTGTCCTTGCCGACCTGCGCGGCGCCGTCGTGGGTCTTGCCCTCGTAGTGGATCGCGAACCGCCACCGCCGGTAGCCGAGGTCCGCGCTGGCGGGGGGCCACAGCGGGGAGGCGGGGTCCCAGAGCGCGATCTGCAGGGCCGGGC
>NZ_JAGXJK010000023.1:0-31650 GCF_019091605.1 Micrococcus sp. GbtcB5 | reverse complement strand
CGGATTCTGTGTTCTTCACCCCGCCTCCCGGTCACCCGGTCGGCGTCTTGAGCACGAGATGGAACTCTACACACGAATCCCACCGAACACAAAATCAGGGGCGGCACCCGGCGTGCGGTCAAGGGTGGGCGGCCGGTTTCCGCCTGTTCTCGCGGATTCCTTCGGCCTGGCCCGCCCCGTTCGACGCTCCAGCGCCGTCACCCCCGGCCGTGACGTGCACCACTCCTCAGGGCGTGGCCGTCGTGTCCAGGGTCGGCTGGAGCCACAGGGTGGTCAGCGCCGGCACGTTCACCGTGACGTGGGCCGGCTGGCCCTGCCACTGGCCCTCGTGTGCCGCGATCACCTCGGACTGGCCGGTCTGCTCCCGCCAGCCGTCACCGTGGAAGTCGGTCGCATCGGTGTCCAGCACCACCGTCCACTCCCCCGCGGACGGCACCCCCACGCGCAGCCCCTGACGCGGCGACCCCGAGAGGTTGGTGATGCACAGCAGCGGGGCGCCGCCCGGTTCAGCGGCCGGGACCGCGGCGCCGTCGTCGTCGATCCGTGTCTCCGGCACCACCTGCGCCGCGGGCATGCGGAGGAACACGAGCGTGTTGCCGTCGGCGTCGCCGCCGTCCACCCACGAGAATCCCTCCGGGCTGTGGTCCAGCGACCACAGCGCCGGCTTGCTGCGGTAGAGCGCGTTGAGCTCCCGGATCGTCAGCTGGACCCCGCGGTGCGCCTCATCCCACGAGACGGGCCAGTCCAGGCCCTCGCCCTCGGACCACTCGCTCGGCTGCGCGTACTCCCCGCCCATGAACAGCAGCTGCTTGCCGGGGTGCGCCCACATGTACCCGTAGTAGGCGCGCAGGGTCGCCAGCTGCTGCCGTCGGTCGCCCGGGATGCGGCCCAGCAGGGAGCCCTTGCCGTGGACGACCTCATCGTGGGACAGCGGCAGCACGTAGTTCTCCGAGTAGGCGTACACCATGGAGAACGTCCACTGCTCGTGGTGCCACCGGCGGTTGACCGGGTCCTGGGACAGGTAGGCCAGGGTGTCGTGCATCCAGCCCATGTTCCACTTCTTGCCGAAGCCGAGACCGCCCGCGTCCACGGGAGCGCTCACCCCGGAGAAGGCCGTGGACTCCTCCGCGATCATGTGGACGCCGGGGTGCAGGCGGTACACGGTCGCGTTGACCTCGCGCAGGAAGTCGATGGCCTCGAGGTTGTGGTTGCCGCCGTGCACGTTGGGCTCCCACTGCCCGTCCTCGCGCGAGTAGTCCAGGTAGAGCATCGAGGCGACGGCGTCCACGCGCAGCCCGTCGATGTGGAACTCGCCGAGCCAGTAGAGCGCGTTGGCCACGAGGAAGTTGCGGACCTCGGTGCGGCCGAAGTCGAACACGAGGGTGCCCCAGTCGGGATGTTCGCCCCGCCGCGGGTCCGGGTGCTCGTACAGGGCGGTCCCGTCGAAGCGCGCGAGCGCCCACTCGTCCTTCGGGAAGTGCGCCGGCACCCAGTCCACGATGACGCCGATCCCCGCCCGGTGGAGCGCGTCTACCAGGTGCTTGAACTCGTCCGGGGAGCCGAACCGGGAGGTGGGGGCGTAGTAGCCGGTCACCTGGTAGCCCCAGGACCCGCCGAACGGATGCTCCGCGACCGGCAGGAACTCCACGTGCGTGAACCCGAGCCACTGCACGTACTCCACGAGCTGCTCGGCCAGCTCGCGGTAGTCCAGCCCGGGCCGCCACGAGCCCAGGTGCACCTCGTAGATGCTCAGCGGGCGCTCGTGCGGGTCCGTGAGACGGCGGCGCTCCATCCAGGTGCGGTCTCCGAAGGCGTAGTCGGACTCGAGCACACGCGAGGCCGTGGCCGGCGGGACCTCCGTCCAGCGGGCCATCGGGTCCGCCTTCTGCCGCCAGAGCCCGTCCCGGCCGAGGATCTCGAACTTGTAGCGGTCGCCGTGACCGACGCCGGGCACCAGCAGCTCCCACACGCCGGAGGAGCCGAGGGACCGCATGGCATGGGTCCGGCCGTCCCAGCCGTTGTGGTCGCCCACCACGCGCACGGCCCGCGCGTTCGGCGCCCAGACCGCGAAGGCCGTGCCGACGGCCTCGTCGGCGGAGGTGCGGACCACGCGGGCGCCGAGCACCTCCCACAGCCGTTCGTGCCGGCCCTCCCCGATCAGGTGCAGGTCCAGCTCGCCGAGCGTGGGCAGGTGCCGGTACGCGTCGTCCTGCTCCTGGACGGGGCCGGTCGTGCCGTCCTCGGTCTCGTATGCCACCTCGACGCGGTAGTCGCCCGCGGCGGCCCCGGCCACACGGGGCGTCGGGGCCACGCCCGCGAACACGCCGTCGTGCTCGTGCGTCAGCTCCACCCGCTGCCCGTCGCCGGCGCGGACCACCGTGACCGTGCGCGCCAGCGGGCGCAGCACGCGGTAGGTGACCGCGGCGCCGTCGGGATGCGGGTGGGCGCCCAGCACGGTGTGCGGATCGTGGTGCCGGCCCTGCGCGACGGCGGCCAGCACCTCCGGGTCCACGGCGAGCGGGGCGACGGCGGGACGGGGGGCGGCGGACGGGGTCATGGCGATTCCTGTTCTGGGGACGGCGGGCGTCGGGAGCGGCTCAGCCGTTCCGGACGACCCGCAGGACATGGGCGGGCTCGACGTTCGGGTCCAGGCGGACGTACGGGGTGCGGCCCCACCGCCAGCGCTGGCCGGTGAGCAGGTCCTCCACCTCGACGGCCCCGGACGCGTCGCGGTCCTCGGGGCGCAGACGCAGCGCCTCGAGGTCCAGGTCCAGGGTCGCCTCGACGACGTCGTGCGGGTTCGTGGTGACGACGACGATCAGGGTGTCCTCCGCGGGACCGGCGTCGGTGACCGCCTCGGCGTCCCGGTGCGCACCCTCGGGCCGGGCCGAGCGCGTCTTCGAGAACACGAGCAGGTCCGGGTGCGTCGAGGCGTGCAGGGTCAGGTTCTGCAGGTCGCCCAGCGCCGGGTGCGCCGCGCGGATCTCATTGAGCCGGGTGAGGTACGGGGCGAGCGAGGCACCCGCGGCCTCCGCGCCCTCCCAGTCCCGGGGGCGGTACTCGTACTTCTCGTTGTCGATGTACTCCTCCGCGCCCGGCCGGGCCACGTGCTCGAACAGCTCGAACCCGGCGTAGACGCCCCACAGCGGGCTGGCCGTGGCGGCGACGACGGCGCGGATCCGGAACGCGCCCGGGCCGCCGTGCTGCAGGTACTCCGTGAGGATGTCCGGCGTGTTGACGAAGAGGTTGGGGCGATAGAACGCCGGCGTCTCGTGCGAGATCTCCTGGAGGTACTCCGCAAGCTCCTCGGCCGTGTTCCGCCAGGTGAAGTACCCGTAGGACTGCTGGAACCCGACCTTGCCCAGGGCGTGCATCATCGCGGGACGGGTGAAGGCCTCGGCGAGGAACACGACGCGCGGCTCCTCGGCGCGGACCTTCGCGATCAGCCACTCCCAGAACCACAGGGGCTTGGTGTGCGGGTTGTCCACGCGGAAGATGTGCACGCCGCGGGCCACCCAGCCCCGCACCACGTCCAGCACCGCCTGGGCGAGGCCGCCCGGGTCGTTGTCGAAGTTCAGCGGGTAGATGTCCTGGTACTTCTTCGGCGGGTTCTCCGCATACGCGATGGTGCCGTCCACGCGGGTGGTGAACCACTCCGGGTGCGCGGCGACCCACGGGTGGTCCGGGGAGCACTGCAGGGCCAGGTCCAGGGCCACTTCGAGGCCCTCGTCCGCGGCCGCGGCCACGAACGCCTCGAAGTCCTCGACGGTGCCCAGGTCCGGGTGCACGGCGTCGTGCCCGCCCTCGGGCCCACCGATCGCCCACGGCGAGCCCGGGTCCTGCGGCCCGGCCGTCAGCGTGTTGTTCGGACCCTTGCGGTGCGTGGTGCCGATCGGGTGGATCGGCGGCAGGTAGACCACCTGGAAGCCCATCCGGGCGACCGCCGGGAGCCGGTCGGCCGCCGTCGCGAAGGTGCCAGAGGACCACGTGCCGGAGGCCTCGTCGAAGCGGGCGCCCTCGGAGCGGGGGAAGAACTCGTACCAGGCGCCGCGGCCGGCGAGCTCGCGCTGCACGTCCAGCGGGTAGAGCTCGGAGCTCGTGAGGTGCTCCCGCACGGGGCGGGCGTGGAGGACGGCGGACACCTCCGCCGACTCGGCGGAGGCCAGGCGCTGGGCCGGGATGAGCGACTCGTCCTCGAGGCCGCGAACGACCTCCTCGAACACGGCGCGGTCCTCGGCCGAGCGCTCCGCGTCCTCGGCGGCCCGGCGGAACAGGGCGGCGCCCTCGGCGAGCATCAGCTCCACGTCGACGCCGGCGGCGATCTTGACGGTGGCCGCGTGCTTCCACGTGCCCACCGGGTCGTCCCAGCCCTCGACCACGAACTGGTGCAGGCCCGGCTCGGCGGGCCGCAGCGTGGCCACGACCTCGTCCAGGCCGGGCCGGCCCGGACGCATCTGCACGCGCTGCACCTCGGCGCCGGCCGGGTCGAGCAGGCGGACGGTGGCGCGCACGGAGTCGTGGCCCTCGCGGAACACGGTCGCGCGGACGGGGATGTCCTCGCCGACCACGGCCTTCGCCGGGAACCGGCCGTCCAGCACCACGGGTTGCACGTCCGTCACCGGGATGCGCCCCGTGACGGTCTGGAGGCGGACATCGGCTGCGTTGGCGCTCTGGGTGTCGGGCTTCACGGTGCTCACGCCACGACGCTACCCCGCGGCCGCGCCGGTGAGAACGGCCGGCCCGCCCGCCCGCCGTGAGGCGGAGGGACGGGCCGGGGACGGGGAGGCCGGACGGAGCGCTCAGGACAGCATGGTCTTGTCGTCCACGACGGCGCCCTTGATCTTGCCGAACTCGGCCAGCAGGTCCACCGGGGTGCGCCCGGCCTTCTCCTGCTCGTCCAGCTCGAGGATGATCCGGCCGTCGTGCATCATGATCAGCCGGTTGCCGACCTCGAGGGCCTGGGACATGTTGTGCGTGACCATCAGCGTGGTGAGCCGGTGCTCGGCCACCACCTGCCGGGTCAGACGGGTCACCAGCTCCGCCCGGGACGGGTCCAGGGCGGCGGTGTGCTCGTCCAGCAGCAGGATCTTCGGGCCGGAGAACGTGGCCATGAGCAGGCTCAGCGCCTGACGCTGGCCACCGGAGAGCAGCCCCACCTTGGCGGTGAGGCGGTTCTCCAGGCCGAGTTCGAGCTTCGTGAGCTCGTCGCGGAACATCGCGCGCCGGGCGCGGGAGACGCCCCGCGAGAGCCCGCGGGCGTGCCCGCGTCGCCAGGCCAGGGCCATGTTCTCCTCGATCGTGAGGTTCGGGGCCGTGCCCGCCGTCGGGTCCTGGAACACCCGGCCGATCGAGGCCGCGCGGCGGTGGTCCGGCATGCGGGTGACGTCCTTGCCGCCCACGGCCACGGTGCCGGTGTCCGGGAGCAGCTTGCCGGCGATCGTGTTCAGGATCGTGGACTTGCCGGCGCCGTTGGAGCCGATCACGGTGACGAAGTCGCCCTCGGCCAGGTGCAGGTCGATGCCCTGCAGGGCGCGCCGCTCGTTGACGGTGTTCGGGAAGAAGGTCTTGGAGACCTGCGAGATCTCAAGCACGGGGGGCCTCCTCGGGGACGGATGCGGCGGGGGCGGCGCCGCCCGGCTCGCCGGTCAGGGGCATGCCGGCGGTGGCCGGTGCGGCGGCGGCCGGCCCCGGGGTCGCGGCCGTGCCCCGAGTGCGCAGGCTCAGGCGCTTGGCGAAGCCGAAGCGCGGCAGCAGCAGGGCCACGACGACGAGAGCCGCGGAGATCAGCTTCATGTCGTTCGGGCTCAGGCCCGCGTTGAGGGCGAACTGGATGATCAGGCGGTAGAGCACGGCGCCGACGATCACGGCGAGCGTCGCCCAGAAGACCGTGCGCTGGCCGAACACGGCCTGGCCCACGATCACGGACGCCAGGCCCACGAGGATGAGGCCGATGCCCATGGAGATGTCCGCGAAGCCCTGGTACATGGCCAGCAGGGAACCGCCGAGGGCCACGAGGCCGTTGGAGATCATCAGGCCGAGGATCTTCATCCGGTCCGTGGAGACGCCGTACGAGCGGATCATCTCCTCGTTGTCACCGGTCGCCTGCAGGGCGAGGCCCAGGTCCGTGTGCAGGAACCAGTCGAGGATCAGCTTCACCACGAACACACCGAGGAAGAGCACGAGGATCGAGCCCCAGTTCCGGGCCAGTCCCAGGTCGTCGAGCCACGTGAACAGGGTGTCCTGGCCGAGCAGGGGGATGTTGGCCTTGCCCATGATCCGCAGGTTGATCGAGTAGAGCGCGATCATCGTGAGGATGCCGGCGAGCAGGCCGTCGATCCGGCCCTTGGTGTGCAGCAGGCCGGTGACGAGGCCCGCGAGCGCGCCCGCCACGAAGGCGGCGAGCATGGCCAGGGGCACCGGCGTGCCGCCCGTGATGAGCACGGCGGCCGTGGCGGCGCCGGTGGTGAACGAGCCGTCCACCGTGAGGTCGGGGAAGTCGAGGATGCGGAAGGTCAGGTACACGCCGAGCGCGACGACGGCGTAGATCAGACCCAGTTCCACTGCGGTCAGCATGGGGTGGGTGCCTTTCGGGCGGTGCGAGGGGGACGGACGACGGCGGGACGGGATGGGCCGGCCGCCGACGTGCTCCGCGGCGGCTCGGACCCCGTGGTCCGGGCCGCCGCGGAGGCGGGCAGGCGCGGGATCAGCCCTCGACGAGCTGGTCGGCCCTGTCCGTGAGCTCGGCGGGGATCTCGACGCCGTAGGCCTCGGCGGCCTGCGGGTTCAGCACGAGCTGCAGGTTGGCCGGGTCGGCGTAGCCCACGGGCAGCTCGGCCGGCTTCGCGCCGTCCTTGAGGATCTTCACGGCCATCTCGCCGGCCTGCTTGCCGTGCGCCGTGTAGTCGATGCCGTACGTGCCCAGGGCGCCGCGCTCGACGGAGTCGATGTCCGCCGAGATGACGGGGACGCGCTGCTCCTTGCCGTAGCCCACCACGGTCTCCAGCGCCGAGACGACGGCGTTGTCCGTGGGCACGTAGATGCCGTCCACCCCGGACAGGGACTGCACGCCCTGCTGGACCTCGGACGAGTTGGTGATGGTGGCCTCCTTGACCTCGAGGCCCAGCTCCTTGCCGGCCTCCTTGGCCTGGTCCACCTGGACCTTGGAGTTGGCCTCGCCGGAGTTGTAGACGATGCCGACGGTCGTGGCGTCCGGCTTCACGTCCTTGAGCAGCTGCAGCTGCTCCTTGACCGGGTTGCGGTCCGAGACACCGGTGACGTTGCCGCCCGGGGCCTCGTCCGAGGCCACGAGCTCAGCGCCCTTGGGATCGGTGACCGCCATGAACACGACCGGCTTGTCCTTCACGGCCGAGGCGGTGCCCTGTGCGGCGGGGGTCGCGATCGCGGCCACGAGGTCCACGTCCCCGTCGTTGGCGAAGGTGGAGGCGATGGAGGTGACGGTGGCCTGCTCGCCCTGGGCGTTCTGCTCCTCGAACGTCACGTCCAGACCGGCGTCCTTGAACGCCTCCTTGAAGCCCTCGGCCGCACCGTCGAGCGCCGGGTGGGAGACGAGCTGGTTGATGCCCACGGTGTAGGAGCCGTCGCCGCCGGAGCCGGAGTCGCCGCACGCCGTGAGCCCGAGGGCGGCGACAGCGAGGGCGGCGGTGAGGGGGAGGGAGCGGTGCTTCATGAGACGGACCTCGTTCTGATGGTGCGGTGCGGGATGCGCTCGCCGACGGGGGCCCGTCGGACACAGTGCAGACACTGTGCGCGGTGATACTCATCACATGCAAGACGTGTGCGTATCCACGCGACATCCTGCCATGTGATCGGCGTCACCATGGACACTCTGCCCCCGTCGGCGCCGTGCACGACACCCGCGTCCCCGCCCGGCCGTCATCCCGGGCGGGGCGCCGTGGAGGTCAGCGCCCGCCGGCGCGTTGCACCGAGATCTCGTACAGGGAGATGCCCACCGCCATCGAGGCGTTGAGGGACTCCATCGTCGAGTCGATCGGGATGGACACGATCTGCTGACAGTGCTCCCGCACCATGCGGGACAGACCCTTGCCCTCGGCCCCCACCACGAGCACGAGCGGCTCCGTGGCCAGGGCGAGCCCGGGCAGTGAGACGTCCCCGCCGCCGTCGAGGCCCAGCACGAAGTAGCCGGCCCTGTGCAGGTCGACGAGGGTGGTGTTCAGGTTGCCGGCCTGGGCCACGGGCACCCGCGCGGCCGCGCCGGCCGAGGTGCGCCAGGCGGTGGCGGTCACGCCGACGGAGCGGCGCTCGGGCACGATCACGCCGTCCGCGTCGAACGCGGAGCCGGCCCGGATGATGGCGCCGAGGTTGCGGGGGTCGGTGATGCCGTCGAGCGCGATCAGCAGCGGCGGGGTCCGCAGGTGCCCCTTCTCGTGCTTCGCGAGCGCGTCGAGGGCCAGGGCCGTGGCGTCCGCGTACTCATAGGGCGGGATCTGCAGCACGATGCCCTGGTGCACGGCCTCGCCGGAGAGGCGGTCCAGCTCCGGCTTGGTGTTCTCCAGGACCGGCACGCCCTGCTCGAGGCAGAGGCGCAGGGCCTCCTTGACGCGGTCGTCCATCTCGATGCGCACGGCCACGTGCAGCGCCTTGGCCGGGATGCCCGCGCGCAGCGCCTCGAGCACGGGATTGCGACCGGAGACCGTCTCATCCGTGAGCTTCACGCGGCCGCGGACCTGGTCCTTCACGGGACCGCGCTTGGCGGCCGAGCGCTCGGCCAGCTGCTTGGCGCGGTGTGCCTTGTGGTAGACCCGGTCCTCGGCCTTGGGGGTGGGTCCGCGGCCCTCGAGCGCCTTGCGACCGTGGCCGCCGGTGCCCTTCATGGGGCCCTTCTTGCCCTTGGGCTTGCGGGATCCGCCGGAGCGGGGTGCGGTGGACATGGCGGGACTCCTGCGTGCCGGGGACGGGGGCGGCGGCACGCGGGGCGCCGCCGGATCGCCCTCCAGTCTAGGTGTCAGTCCGCCAGGCGCCATGTGGCGCCGTCGGCGCCGTCCTCCACCACGACGCCGGCCGCGGCCAGCGCGTCGCGGATGCGGTCCGCGGTGGCCCAGTCCTTGTCCGCGCGGGCCTGCGCCCGCGCCTCGATCTGCGAGCGGACGAGCGAGTCGAGGGTGTCCGACACCGGGCCGGCCGCGGCGTCGTCGCCCTCGGGCACGTCGTCCAGGCCCAGCACCGCGGTCATGGCCTCCACCTCGGCCAGGCGGGCGGCCGCGGCGTCGAGGTCCTGCCCGGCCAGCGCCGAGTTGCCGGCGCGCACGGCCTCGTGCAGGGCCGCGAGCGCCTGGGGCACGTTGAGGTCGTCCTCCATGGCGGCGCGGAAGGCGGCGGGCACGCGGTCCGCGAGCGCCCCGTCGGGGGCGGGCGGGACGGCACCGGCGGCGCGGGCGCGGGCCGTGAAGCCCTCGATGCGCTCGACGGCGGCCTCGGCCTCGTCGAGGGCGCCGGGCCGGTAGTCGAGCTGGGAGCGGTAGTGGGCCTGCCCCAGGAAGTAGCGCACCGCCGTCGGGCGGGCCATGCCGAGCATCTCCTCGGGGGAGATCGTGTTGCCCACGGACTTGGACATCTTCTCGCCGCCGTAGGTGACGAGCCCGTTGTGCAGCCAGAAGCGGGCGAAGCCGTCCCCGGCGGCCGCCGACTGGGCCAGCTCGTTCTCGTGGTGCGGGAACCGCAGGTCCAGGCCGCCGCCGTGGATGTCGAACTCTGCGCCGAGGTACTTCGTGGACATGGCCGAGCACTCCAGGTGCCATCCGGGGCGGCCGGCGCCCCAGGGCGACTCCCACACGGCGGTGGCGGGCTCGCCGGGCTTGGCGCCCTTCCACAGGGCGAAGTCGCGGGGGTCGCGCTTGCCGCGCGGGTCGGCGTCGGGCGCGTCCTGCATGTCCTCCACGCGCTGGCGGGTGAGCTCGCCGTAGCGCTCCCACGACCGGACGTCGAAGTAGACGTCGCCCGAGCCGTCCTGCGCGGGGTAGGCGTGGCCGCGCTCCATCAGGCGCTCGATGAGCGCGAACATCTCGGGCACGTGGCCGGTGGCGCGCGGCTCGTAGGTGGGACGGCGGACGCCGAGGGCGAGGTAGGCGGCGTCGAACGCCTTCTCGAACCGGTAGGCCAGGGCCCACCACGGCTCGCGGGCCGGGTAGAGGTCCGACGCCTCGAAGTCGGCCTCGTGGGAGTCTGCCGAGCGGTCGAGGATCTTGTCGTCGATGTCCGTCACGTTCCGCACCGAGGTGACGCGCAGCCCGGTGGCCTCGAGCCAGCGGATGAGGATGTCGAACACGATCGCGCTGCGCACGTGGCCCACGTGCGGCATGCCCTGCACCGTGGCCCCGCAGTAGTACACCGACGCCTCGCCGGGCACGAGGGGCTCGAAGTCCCGGATCTGCGCGGTGCGGGTGTCGTAGAAGCGCTGGGCCATGGGGGCGCGGTCCTTCCGGAGGGGCGGGGTCCTGACGGGGCTCTGCCAGCCTAGTCGGTGCGCCGGCGCGGGCTCAGGCCGCAGGGACGACGAGCGCGGTCGCGATCCCGACCAGCCCCTCCCTGCGCCCGATGAACCCCAGCCGGTCCGTGGTGGCGGCGGAGACGGACACGGGGGCCCCGCCGAGGGCGGCGGAGAGGGCGGCCTCCATCTCCGCGCGGCGCGTGCCCACCTTGGGCCGGGGTGCGACCACCTGGACCGCCACGTTCCCGACGGCGACGCCCGCCTCCGTCAGCAGGCGCAGCACCTCGCGGAGCATGTCCGCGCCGGAGGCGTCCGCCATCTCCGGCCGGTCGACGCCGAACACGGCCCCGAGGTCGCCGAGGCCGGCGGCGGAGAGCAGGGCGTTGCACGCCGCGTGGGCGGCCACGTCCCCGTCCGAGGTCGCGGCCACGCCACGCTCGCCGGGCCAGCGGATGCCGCCGAGCCACAGGGGCCGGGGGGCATCCTCGGGTGCCCACGCGTGCACGTCGGTGCCGATCCCCACGCGCGGCAGGGGGGCGGCCGCGGCGGGGCGGGCGGGCTGGTCCATGGGAGTCTCCTCCTGGGGGGCGCGGCGGGCGAGTTCGAGGCGGGCGAGGTCGAGGTCGGCGGGGGCGGTGACCTTGAACGCGGCCGGGTCGCCGGGCACCACCACCACCTCATGCCCCGCAGCCTCCATGACCATCGCGTCGTCGGTGAGCGCCGCGGCGTCGAGCGTGGGGTCCGTGCGCACGGCCTCGTGGGCCGCCAGCAGGGTGTCCAGATCGAAGCCCTGCGGCGTCTGGATCGCGCGCAGTCCGGCGCGGGCCGGTGTGCCCGCGACGACGTCGACGCCGCCCCGTCCGGGGGTGACCTGCTTGACGGTGTCCGTCAGCGGCAGGCCCGGGACCGCGGCGACCGCGCCGGTCTCGAGCGCCGCCGTGACGGCCCCGAACACGCTCGGCGGGGTCAGCGCGCGGGCGGCGTCGTGGACGAGGACGCGGCGGGGCGCCCCCGCCGGGGCGAGGTCGGCCAGAGCGCGGGAGGCCGCGGTGAGTCCGGCGCGGACCGAGTCCGCGCGCTCGGCGCCGCCCGGCACGCAGTGCACGGGCACGTCCAGGTGCGGGCCGGCGTCGACCTCGGCGGCCACGCGGCCGGCGTCGGCCCCCGCCGGCGGGGTGAGCACCACGACGGCGTCGAGGGCGAGCCCGGCGGCGCGCGCGGCGGCGACGGACTCCAGGCAGTGGTGCAGGAGGGTGCGGCCGTCCGCAAGGGGGGCGAGGGCCTTGGGCAGCCCGGCGCCGAGGCGGGTGCCGGCGCCGGCGGCGGCGATCACGAGGGCGGTGGGCATGGCCTCATCCTAGGGAGCGCGCCGGGGTCCGTGGCCCGGGACCCCCATGGCGGCGACGGCCGGGGACGAGACAGGGGAGGGGCCCGCGTCGTGGACGCGGGCCCCTCCCCTGTCGTGTGCTGCTCGTCAGCCCTCGAGCACCTTGTCCAGGCGGCCCTCGGCCTCCTCCTCGGTGACCTTCTTGGCCAGCGCCAGCTCGGACACGAGCACCTGGCGGGCCTTCGAGAGCATGCGCTTCTCGCCGGCGGACAGGCCGCGGTCCTGGTCGCGGCGCCACAGGTCGCGGACGACCTCGGCCACCTTGTTGACGTCGCCGCTGGCGAGCTTCTCCAGGTTGGCCTTGTAGCGGCGGGACCAGTTGGTCGGCTCCTCCACGTGCTCGGCGCGCAGGACCTCCATGACGTGCTCGAGCCCCTCCGCATCCACGACGTCACGCACGCCGACGAGGTCGACGTTCTCCGCAGGGACCTCGATGGTCAGGTCTCCCTGGGCCACCTTGAGCTTGAGGTACATCTTCTCCTCCCCCTTGATGGTGCGCATCTTGATCTCCTCGATCCGCGCAGCACCGTGGTGGGGGTAGACGACGGTCTCTCCGACCTCAAAAACCATGTTGTTGTGCCCCTTTCAGTCGTCTCATTCTATCATGCGGCCTCGTCGTGCCGCGCGTGCCGTCACATCTTCGGCCTCCGGATGTGATAGTGGACGACCCCGCACCACAGGCCTGCCGGCGTCCCGGGATGCGGTAGCCTGACCTGGCAGGGCCCCTGCCTCGGGGCTCCTGAGCACGTCATCGCACCTGAGGAGACCTCTGTGAAGAACGCATCCCGGCCCGCCCGGCGCCACCTCGCCGCAGGTGCGCTGGCCGCGGTCGCCCTGCTGGGCGCCACCGGCTGCTCCGCCGTGAGCCCGATCGCCACCGCCATCCAGTACTCCCCCTCGGACGGCATCAACGGCCAGGAGCAGGACTTCCTGAGCTACCGCAACCTCGCCCTCGTCGGCGACGGCGAGTCGGGCCCCGCCCGCCTGATCGGCACCGTGGAGAACACCTCCGGCCAGGATCAGACCTACACCTTCCAGGCCGAGGGCGGCGGCTCCGCGCCCCTGAAGGTCCCCGCCGGCGAGAGCCGCAAGCTCGAGGACGAGGCGAACACAACCGTCCTGGAGCGCGAGGGCGTGTGGGTCGGCGAGAACCTGCCCGTGACCGTCTCCGGCAACGGCGGCACCGCCGACCTGGCCGTCCCGCTGCTGAGCGCCACCCAGGAGCAGTACCGTGACCTGCTCCCCGAGGGAGTCGAGCCCTCGGAGGAGGATCTCGTCGGGCACCTCCACGAGGAGACCCACCACTACGGCGAGGAGCACTGACCTCCGCCGGGCCTGCGCCCGGCACGCCACGGCCCCGGCCCCACCGCGAGGTGGAGCCGGGGCCGTCGTCGTCCCGGGTGCAGCGCGCCGGTCAGGCCTCGAACTTGTAGCCCAGGCCGCGCACCGTGACGAGGTAGCGGGGGCTCGAGGGATCGGGCTCGATCTTGGAGCGCAGGCGCTTCACGTGCACGTCGAGGGTCTTGGTGTCCCCCACGTAGTCGGAGCCCCACACGCGGTCGATCAGCTGGCCGCGGGTGAGCACGCGCCCGGCGTTGCGCAACAGCATCTCCAGCAGCTCGAACTCCTTGAGCGGCAGGGACACCTGCTCGCCGTCCACGGAGACGACGTGCCGCTCGACGTCCATGCGCACGGGGCCGGCGCTGATGGTCGCCGACATCGGCTCCTCCTGGTCCCCCTGACGGCGCAGCACGGCGCGGACGCGGGCCACCAGCTCACGCGAGGAGTACGGCTTGGTCACGTAGTCGTCCGCCCCGAGCTCGAGGCCGACGACCTTGTCGATCTCCGAGTCCTTCGCGGTCAGCATGATCACGGGGACGTTGGAGCGCTGGCGCACCTGACGACACACCTCGGTGCCGGACATCCCCGGGAGCATCAGGTCCAGGAGGATCAGGTCCGCGCTGTCGCGCTCGAAGACGCTCAGCGCCTCGTTGCCGTCGGCGGCGACGGTGACCTCGAACCCCTCCTTCTCCAGGAGGTAGGACAGGGGGTCGCTGAACGACTCCTCGTCCTCCACGATCAGAATGCGGCTCATGCGCTCGTCTCCTTCCGGGTCGGGTGTGCGGCCGAGGCGGTCACCCGGTGACCGCGCCGCTCGGTGACGTGGGCGGCGCCCGGCGCGCCGTCGACGGCGACACCGTCCCCCCACTCGGGCAGGCGGATGGTGAAGGTCGACCCGCGGCCCGGCTGGGACCAGAGGGTGACCTCCCCTCCGTGGTTGATGACGACGTGCTTGACGATGCTCAGCCCCAGGCCCGTGCCGCCCGTCTGGCGCGACCGCGCCGCGTCCACGCGGTAGAAGCGTTCGAAGACCCGCTCCTGCTCCTCCGGGCTGATGCCGATGCCCTGGTCCGTGACGGTGACCTGCGCGAGCCCGTCCACGGAGCTCAGGCCGATGCCCACCGTGGTGCCCTCCGGGGAGTAGCGCACCGCGTTGTCCACCAGGTTGCGCACCGCGGTCATCAGCTGGTCCTGGTCCCCGTGCACCACCGCGTCCACGCGGCCGCCCACGCGCAGCGCGATGCCGCGGTCCTCGGCGGTCAGGCGCAGGCGGTCCACGGCATCGGCGACGACGGCGTTGAGGTCCACGGGCCCCCCGTCCTGGACCACGTCCTTGGCCTGCAGCCGGGAGAACTCGATGATGTCCTGCACGAGGGCCGTGAGCCGGCGGGACTCGACGCCCAGCCGTGCGGCGAAGCGACGCACCGCCTCCTCGTCCTCCGCGGCGTCGCCGATGGCCTCGGAGAGCAGGGAGATGGCACCCACCGGCGTCTTGAGCTCGTGCGAGACGTTGACGACGAAGTCGTGGCGCATGGCCTCGGTGCGGGTCACGTCCGTGCGGTCGTCGGCCAGGATCAGGATGTACTCCTCGTCCAGCGGGGCCACGCGCAGCTCGACGACGAGGCTCGACTGCCCGAGGGGTCCTCGGGGCAGCTCCATGCGGCGCTCGACGATGACGCCGTCGGCCCGCACGGTCCGCGTGAGCTCCCGCAGCTGGTCCTGGACGAGCGAGTGCCCCCGCACGAGGCCCAGGGCGTAGGCCGCGGGGTTCGCCCGCACCACACCGTCGACGTCGTCCACCACCGCGTACGCGCGGCCGAC
The DNA here is from genome assembly GCF_019091605.1 of Micrococcus sp. GbtcB5. Lineage (NCBI taxonomy): Bacteria > Bacillati > Actinomycetota > Actinomycetes > Micrococcales > Micrococcaceae > Micrococcus > Micrococcus sp. GbtcB5. Next base: position 16,636 of record NZ_JAGXJK010000023.1, on the reverse strand, counting down.
CACGGAGAGGACCTCGGCGGCGCCCGGCGCCAGGGTGGGTTCGCCGACCGTCAGGTCTACCGTCCGCGAGCGCTCGGACGCCCGGAAGGCCAGCATGGAGGCCACTCCGGTGAACAGTCCGACCGCTCCGCACAGCAGGCCGATGATGACGGGATCCACGGCACCAGACTAGCCTCTGGCGGCCCGGAGACGGGCTGCCCCGGCCCCGCCAGACGCCGGACGATCGGCGTTCATGGGCCGTTCATCTTGCCCTGGCAGGATGGGCCGCTGCCCCGCGGACTCGGGGTCGGCGGCGCACGGGCGTCGCCGGGGAGAGGAGACCATGCGCGAGCTCTACCGAGCCGACCTCGAACGGCTGGGCCGCGACCTGACCGAGATCGCCCGCCTGGTGCACCGCGCCATGATGGACGCGCAGGCCGCCCTCGAGGCGGCCGACGTGCACGGCGCCGAACGGGTCATCTCGGAGGACGCGCGGATCGACCAGCTGCAGGAGTCCCTCGACGAGCAGGCCGTGCGCATCCTGGCGCTGCAGGCGCCCGTGGCCACGGACCTGCGCACCGTCGTCGCCACGCTGCGGATGAGCTCCTCGCTCGAGCGCATGGGCGACCTCGCCCGCCACGTGGCCCAGCTGACCCGGCTGCGCTACCCCGAGCATGTCATCCCGGAACAGGTCCGGACCGTGATCACCGCGATGTGCGACGCCGCCGTGGAGGTGGCCGAGGAGGTCCTCCTGCTGCTCGAGACCCAGGACCTGGCGCACGGGGACCGGATCGACGCCCTCAACGAGGACGTCAACGCGCTGCACCTGTCCGTCTTCCGCGCGATCGCCGCCCCGGACTGGAGCGCGACGCCGGCCACCACCACGGACGTCACGCTGGCCTCGCGCTACCTCGAGCGGTTCACGGACCACGGCCTGTCCGTGGCCGCCAAGGTGCGCTACCTCGTCACGGGCGAGTGGGCGACCCACCGCCCGGACGCCACCGGCTCCTGACCGTCCCCGACGCCACGGGCCGGGCCCCCGGCGGGGTCCCGGCCCGTCGTCGTCGGACGCGTCAGTGCGCGGAGCCCTGGGCGGCCACGGCGGCGGCGCCGGCGGCGGCGGCCTCCGGGTCGAGGTAGCGGCCGTTCGCGGTGATCGGCTTGAAGTTCTGGTCCAGCTCGTAGACCAGCGGGATGCCCGTCGGGATGTTCAGGCCCGCGATGTCCTCGTCCGAGATGCCGTCCAGGTGCTTGACCAGGGCGCGCAGCGAGTTGCCGTGCGCGGCGATCAGCACGGTCTTGCCGGCCTTGAGGTCGGGCAGGATCTGCTCCTCCCAGTAGGGCAGCAGGCGGTCGATGACCTGCTTGAGGGCCTCGGTGCGGGGGGCGTCCTTGCCCAGGTCCGCGTAGCGCTCGTCGTCGATCTGGGAGAACTCGGAGTCGTCGTCCAGGGCGGGCGGCGGGGTGTCGAAGGACCGGCGCCAGACCATGAACTGCTCCTCGCCGAACTCCTCCTTCACCTGGGCCTTGTCCTTGCCCTGCAGGGCGCCGTAGTGGCGCTCGTTCAGGCGCCAGCTGCGCTTGACCGGGATCCACTGGCGGTCCGCGGCCTCGAGGGCCAGGTTGGCCGTGGTGATGGCGCGCTTGAGCAGGGACGTGTGGACCACGTCCGGGCGGATGCCCTCCGCCTCCAGCAGCTCACCGCCGCGGGCGGCCTCGGCGCGCCCCTTCTCGGTCAGCGGGACGTCCACCCAGCCGGTGAACAGGTTCTTCTCGTTCCATTCGCTCTGACCGTGCCGCAGCAGGACCAGCGTGTACGTGGTGTTCGCCATGTCACCATCCTAGGCGGACCCGTCCCGCCGCTCCCCTACGCTGGAGCCCATGGTGGAGAAGGCCCGGCGGCTGCGCGCGCGCACGACGCCCGGCCCCGGCCCCGCCCGGGGACCGCAGGGCCACATCACCCGCGGCACGACGGCGGCGCAGCGGATGCGCCGGGTGGACCGCTGGCTCACGGACGTGCACGGCCCCCTGCTGCGGCGCACTCCCCGCCCGCTGGCCGTGGACCTGGGCTTCGGCGCGGAGCCGGTGACCGCCGTCGAGATGGCCCAGCGGCTGCGCGTGCAGAACCCGGCCCTCGAGCTGGTGGGCCTCGAGATCGACCCCGCTCGGGTGGCCCGGGCGCGGGAGCGGGCCGGCGGCCTGCCGGGGGTCACCTGGGCGGTCGGCGGCTTCGAGCTGCCCGTGCCGCGGCCGCCCACCGTGGTGCGCGCGTTCAACGTGCTGCGCCAGTACCGGGAGGAGGACGTGCCCGCGATCTGGTCCCTGCTGTGCGCGGGGCTCGCCGACGACGGCGTCCTCGTGGAGGGCACCTGCTCCGAGGACGGCCGGCGGGCGGCCTGGGTGGACCTGCGTCGGGACGGGCCCGCGAGCCTGACCGTGGCCCTCCGGCTGGGGTCCTTCGCCCGCCCCTCGGACGTGGCGGCGCGCCTGCCGAAGGTCCTCATCCACCGGCACGTACCCGGCGAGCCCGTCCATCGGCTCCTGGCGGAGGCCGACGCCGCGTGGGCCGCGCACGCCCCGCTCGCGGCCTACGGGACGCGGCAGCGGTGGCTGGCGACGGTCGGCACGCTCCGCGCGGCGGGCTGGCCCGTGCTGGGCGGCCCGCACCAGTGGCGGCGCGGGGAGCTGAGCGTGCGCTGGGCGGCGGTGGCGCCGTCGTCATGAGGGCGGCGCCGACGGCGCGGGACCCTCAGCGGCGCAGGGCCGGGCCCATGTCCTGGCGGGGGCCGGCGAGGTAGACGCACGCCACGCACGCGGCCACGAGGCCGAACATGCCCATCCCGCCGCCGGCGAGCACGCCGAGGAGCCCGACGACGGCGGCGACGCCGGTGAGGATCAGCCAGAAGCTCCTGTCCCGGCCCCCGATGCGGGCGAAGTCGTCGGGGCGGCGCCGGACGACGTCCACCAGCGCCCAGACCTCGAGCCCGAGCGCGGCGATCGCCAGGACGCGGAACAGCCAGTGGTCGACGAGCAGGGCGAAGTGCATGGGGGCGCTCATGCCGGTCAGTCTAGGCGGTCGGCCCGGCCGGGTTCCCTCCCCGTCCGGGGCGGCGTCTAGGCTCGAGGCGTGAGCACCCAGACCGAGCATCGCGGCCTGTTCGTCGCCGTCGAGGGACCGGACGGATCCGGCAAGTCCACCCAGGCCCGCGCCCTGACCGAGGCCCTGCGCGCCGCGGGCCACGAGGTGGTGCTCACGCGCGAGCCCGGCGGCTCGGACCTGGGCGAGACGCTGCGAGAGCTGCTGCTGGACCCCGGGCACGCCCCCGTGGACCCCCGCACCGAGGCGCTGCTGTTCGCCGCGGCCCGGTCCGCCCACGCCGTCCGCACGCTGCGCCCCGCGCTGGCCCGGGGCGCCGTCGTCGTCACGGACCGGTATGTGGACTCGTCCGTGGCCTACCAGGGCGCGGCGCGCGGGCTGGGCGAGGCGCGGATCGCCGCCCTGAACGAGTGGGCCACGGACGGCCTCGTCCCCGATCTGACGGTGCTGATCGACGTGGACGCGGCCACCGCCGCGGACCGGCGTGACCGGCGCGCGGCGGGGGGCGAGGGCACCCCCGACCGCATGGAGCGGGAGACGGCGGACCGGCACGAGGCCCTGCGCGCCGCCTTCCTCGCGCGCGCGGCGGCCGCGCCCGAGCGGTACCTCGTGCTCGACGGCGCGCTGCCGCCGCAGGAGCTCACCGCCCGCGCGCTGGCCCGCGTCACCGCCCAGGCGGCCGACCGATGACGGCCCCCGCCCCCGCCGTGTTCGCGGACCTCGCGGGCCAGGAGGCCGCGGTGGCCCAGCTGCGCCGCGCCGCGGCCGAGGACCGTCCCACCCACGCCTGGATGTTCACGGGCCCGCCCGGCTCCGGCCGGTCGACGGCGGCGCGTGCGTTCGCCGCGGCCCTGCAGTGCGAGGTCGCGGACCCGGCGGCGCGCGGCTGCGGCGAGTGCCACGCGTGCCGCACCGTCCTCGGCGGCACCCACCCGGACGTGACCGTGCTGGCCACCGAGGCGGTGAGCTATCGGATCGAGGACGTCCGCGCCCTCGTGGAGGCCGGCCAGTCCACCCCCGCCACCGGGCGCTGGCGGATCTTCCTCATGGAGGACGCGGACCGCATGACGGAGCGCGCCACGAACGTGCTCCTCAAGGCCATCGAGGAGCCGCCGGCCCGCACGATCTGGATGCTGTGCACCCCGTCCCCCGCGGACGTGCTCCCCACCGTCCGCTCCCGCTGCCGGCTGATCACGCTGAGCATCCCCGCCGTGGAGCAGGTGGCGGAGCTGCTGCACCGCCGCGACGGGCTGGACCGCGAGACGGCGCTCACCACCGCCCGGATCTCCCAGTCGCACGTGGGCATGGCCCGCCGCCTCGCGCGGGACCCGGAGGCCCTCGAACGCCGCGAGCGCATCCTCTCCCTGCCGCTCCAGGCCACCGCCGTCTCCGACGCGATGGCCCTGGCCGCCACGTTGGCCGAGGTGTCCAAGGCCGAGGCCGAGTCCGCCGCCGAAGCCCGGGACGCCGAGGAGCTCGAGGCACTGCGCCGCTCCCTGGGCCTCGAGCCCGGCGAGCCCGTCCCGCCCAAGCTCCGCCACCACGTCAAACGGCTCGAGGAGGACCAGACCCGCCGGCGGCGCCGCGCCGTCCGGGACTCGCTGGACCGGGCCATGATCGACGTCATGGGCCTGTTCCGGGACGTGCTGCGCGTGCAGCTGGGGGCCGACGGCGAGCTCATCAACGAGCACCGTCGGGACGAGATCGAGGCGTACGCCCGCGGCACCGCCGGCGACTCGGCCGAGGTGCTCGCCCGGATCGACGCCGTCACCACGGCCCGGGAGCGCATCGCCGCCAACGTGCCGGAGCAGCTGGCCCTCGAAGCCATGATGCTGGCGCTGCTGCCCCGCCGGGTGCGCACCCCGCGACGTCGCTGAGCGGCCGCGCGGGGCGGGCCGGCGCCGGCTCAGCGGGTGCGGACCACCAGGTCCGGCACGTCGGCCAGGCCCGGCACCACCCGGTCCGCGCCCGCCGCCAGCAGGACGTCGTCCGCGTCGCGACCCGTGCGCACGCCGACCACGAGTCCGGCCCCCGCGCGGCGCCCGGCCGTCATGTCCTCCGCGGTGTCCCCGACCACGAGGACGCTGCGGACGTCGTCGTGGTCGAGACCGAGCAGGGCGGTGAGGATCATGTCCGGGTAGGGGACGCCGCGGCCGGCGTCGTCCGGGGAGAGGCTGAGATCCGCCAGGCCCATCCACCCCAGCGACTCGAGGATCATGTTCTGGGTGTGGCGGGCGTAGCCGGTGCAGAGGCACACGTGCAGGCCGAGGGCGCGCAGGCGGACGAGCGCCTCCTCCGCACCCGGGACGGCCTGGACGCCGTGCTCGGCCAGCAGCGCGTCGAAGGTCGCCTCGAACGTGCGGGTCGCCGCCGCGGCCACCGCCCGGTCGGCGAACACGCGGGGGAACACGGCCGTGCGCGAGGTGGGCCGGAGCGCACGGAACCGCCGCGCGGCGTCGTCGTGCTCCGGGGTGCCCGCCGGGACGCCGTGCTGGTCCAACGTGCGGGCGAACGCCGTGTCCTGGAGCCCGTGCTCCACGATGGACGTGCCGGACATGTCCACCACGGCCAGGCGGAGGGGCGCGGCTGACGAGGCCGCGGCGGGGGGTGCCGGGGTGCGAGGGGCGTGGGGCAGGCTCATGCGTCTCCCGTCGACGGTGTGTGCCCACCAGGGAACCGTCCTCGTCTGGCCGCGGCATGGCCTGGGGGTGAACACCCGCGGAAGGGGCGGGCCACACCCGGTGGCCCGCGCACCCGGCCGCGCGGTGGAATCGGGGCCGCGAAACCGGTATGCTCGTCAGCCGTGGCCGTTCACGGTCACGTGCCTCCTTAGCTCAGCTGGCCAGAGCAGCTCCCTCGTAAAGAGCAGGTCGCCGGTTCGAATCCGGCAGGGGGCTCCCCCGGACCCCGCCGCGTGATCACGCGGCGGGGTCCTCTCGTCTCCGGGCCGGCCCTCCGGGGCGCGCCGCCGTCAGAGCCCGGCTCCCAGCTCCTCCGCCCGGTCCAGGTGGCCGAGGGTGCGTTCGGCGTGCCGGCCGACCGACTCCGCCGAACCCTGACCGAGCCGGTACAGGGCGAGGGCCTGGGCGGTGGCGGCCAGCTCGTGCGCGGCGCGGGAGAGCTCACGGTGGACGTCGGCGGCCTCGGCCGGGATGTGCTCGCCGTCGCCCTCGTGGTCCCGGTGCAGGCGGACGCACAGGGCGCGGACCGCGGGGAGCCGTTCCGTGAGGACGTTGCCGGCGTGGACCACGCCGTTGCGCTCCTCGGGGCTCAGCACGTCCGTGCCCCGCTGGCCCTCCAGCACCTGCCAGTAGCGGTCCAGGGCCCGGCCGAGTCGGTCGTGGGCACGGCGCCACAGCCCCGTGCCGAGCTCGCGGTCGTCGGCACGCTCCTGACGGAAGCGTGCGAAGGGCCCCCTCATGCGCGGTCGCCGGACGGCCGGCGCGCGTCGGCGGGGTCGGTGACGAGCACGACCTTGCCCGTGCGGGTGGCGGAGTCGAACCAGTCGAACGCCTCGGCGGCCTCGGCGAGCGGGAAGCACGCCCCGACGCTCGCGTCGATGCGGCCCGCCGCTACCAGGGGCCACACGGCACGTTCGGCCGCGGCCACGATCCCGGCCTTGTCCACGACCGAGCGGGAGCGGAGCGTCGCCCCCGTGAGCCAGCCGCGCTTGACCACCAGCTTCATGATGTTGAAGTCCTCCGGGACGGCGCCGCCCTGGACCGCGAGCGTCACGATGCGTCCCTCGGGGGCGAGCGCGGACACGTTGGGCGCCAGGTACGGGGCGCCGACGACGTCGAGGATGACGTCCGCGCCGTGGCCGTCCGTGACCTCCTTGACCCACGGGGCGAAGGCACCGGACTCGGCGGCGCGGTGGTCGAACATGTGCTCGGCGCCCAGCCGCCGACCGAGCGCCACCTTCTCCGGGCCGCCGGCGGTGCCCAGCACCCGTGCACCGAGCGCGGCGAGGAACTGGACGGCGAAGGAGCCGATGCCGCCGGTGGCGCCGTGCACGAGCACCCGGTCCCCGGCCTGCACGCCCGCACGGCCCACGAGCGCCGAGTGCACCGTGCAGGCGACCTCCGGCAGGGCCGCCGCCTCGACGAGGCCGACGCCGTCGGGGACGGCCATGAGCTGGCCCGTCGGCACGGCGACGTACTCGGCGAAGCCGCCGCCGGCCAGGAGCGCGCACACCCGGTCACCGACGGCGAACCGCCCCTCACCCGGCATCCCGGCCTCGGGTCCCAGCGCCGCCACGGTGCCGGAGACCTCGAGTCCGGGGATCTCGGAGGCGCCGCGCGGCGGCGGATAGCGGCCCTCGCGCTGCGCGATGTCCGCGCGGTTGAGACCCGCGGTGGCCACGTGCACCAGCACCTCGCCCGGGCCGGGGTCCGGCACGGGCTCGTGGCCCACGCGGACGACGCCGTTGTCGCCGGCGCCGGTGAATCGCACGGCGCGCATCTGTGCGGGGACGTCCATGGGGGTCTCCTCCTCTGGTCGGGGGTCGAGGGTCGAGGGTCCATCCTCGCGCGCGGGGGCCGGACTCGCCACCGGTCGCCCGCCGGGCCACGGGCTAGAGTGGGTCCTCGACGCGGCGGCCCACGCCGTCGCGGTCAGGCCCGGGATGGTTGTCCGAGCGGCCGAAGGAGCCGGTCTTGAAAACCGGTGCGCGGTGACCCCGTGCCGAGGGTTCGAATCCCTCACCATCCGCGTGCACACGACGAGAGGCGGCGGGCCGGACGGCCCGCCGCCTCTCGTTCACCTGGAGGCCACCTGGATGTGATGGACTCCGCGCGTCACCCCGCCGTCCACCGGCGGCGCACCTCTGTCATCACGCATCCCGGGGAGAGCCATGCCCAGCCTGTGCCGCCGCCGTGCCGTCACCACGGCCGCCTGCACCGTCCTCGTCCTCGCGCCCGCGAGCGCGGCGCCCGCCCTCGCCGTCGAGACGGCCGCCGCGGACGAGACCACCATCTCGATCCTGTCCTTCAACGACTTCCACGGCGCGCTGTCCGCGGACTACATCGGCACGCAGTTCGCGGACACCGTGGAGGACTACCGCACCGCGTTCGAGGCCGAGCACGGCGCCGGCTCCACGCTGCTGACCAGCGCCGGCGACCTGATCGGCGGCTCGAAGTCCGTGTCCAACGTGCAGCAGGACAACCCGACGATCGACGTGATGAACGCGCTCGGCCTGGCCTCGCTGACCGCCGGCAACCACGAGTTCGACAAGGGCCTGGACGACCTGCAGGGCCGCGTGGAGCCCCGGGCCCAGTTCCCGGTGCTCTCCGCCAACCTGGTGGACCCGACGAGCAAGGAGCCCGTCCTCACCTCGCACGCCGTCTTCGACGTCGACGGCGTGCGCGTCGCGGTCATCGGCGCCTCCCCCAACGAGCTGTACGCGACCACCACCGGCGCGGGCCTGAAGGGCAACGAGGTCCTCGACGAGGTCGCCGCCGTGAACGCGGTCGCGGACGAGCTGGAGGCCCAGGACGCCGCCGACGTGATCGTGGCCTCGTACCACGACGGCGCCGCCGGCGCGGGCGAGCTGGCCGCCGAGCGGGCGGCCCGGGCCGAGTTCGACCGCATCGTCGGCGAGACCTCCTCCGCCGTGGACCTCATCTTCAACGCCCACACCCACCAGCTCTACCAGTACGACACCACGGCCGGCGGCGCCCACCGCCCCGTGATCCAGGCGGGCGCCTCCGGCAGCCACCTGGCCGCCGTCGAGCTGACCGTGGGCGCCGACGGCGAGGTCACCGGGCTCACCCCGCGCCTGCTGGCCCGGTCCACGCAGGCCCCCGCCGAGGCCGCCGCGGAATCCCCCGTCACCGCCCAGGTGTACGCGATCGAGCAGGAGGCCGTCGCGGTCTTCGAGGACCTGCAGGGCGAGGTCGTGGCCGACCTGTCCGCCTCCATCACCACCGACTACCAGAAGCTCATCGACGCCGGCGGCTCCTGGAAGGCCGGCGGCACGCGCGCCGCCGAGACCACCCTGGGCACCTGGGTGGGCGACGCCGTCAAGCACGCCGCCGAGCAGGCGAACCCCGAGGTGGACCTCGGCGTGACCAACCCCGGCGGCCTGCGCTCCGAGCTGCTGACGGACCGCTTCACCGACGGCGGCGCGTTCCCGGCCAAGCCGGCCGACCTCGTCGGTCGCCTCACCCTGGGCGAGCTGCTCGACATGGCGCCGTTCGGCAACACCATCACCTACTTCGACATCCCGGGCTCCTCCATCAAGCTGGCCCTCGAGGAGAACTGGCGGAACGACGTGCGCAAGTTCACCCTCGGCTGGTCCGAGGAGCTGACCTGGACCTACGACGAGTCCCGCCCGCAGGGGGACAAGGTGACCGGCGTGTGGATCGACGGCGAGCCGCTCCAGGCGGACCGCATGTACACGGTGGCCAGCCAGTCGTTCCTGGCCGACGACACCTGGACGACGCTCGGGGACCCGACCAAGGCCCCCGACGGCTACACCGCCTTCGCGACCGGCCGCCAGGACTTCGTGAACATGGGCCTGTTGGACTCCCAGGCGATCACGGACTACGCCCGCGCCCAGGACGCGGCCCACGGCGCCGTCGCCCCGGACTTCGGCAAGAACGGCGTGCCGGTCACCGACGCCCCCGCCTCGGTCGAGGCCGGGCAGGCCGTCGGCCTGACCCTCGGGGACCTCGTGGTGGACTCCGACGGCGCCCCCGCGGCGACCGCGGTCGACGTCGCCTTCCGCACGGCCGACGGCACCGAGACCGCCCTGGGCACCGTGGCCGTCCCCGCGGGCTCCGAGACCGTCACGCTCTCCGGGATCACCGCCCCCGCCGCGGCGGGCACGGGCGAGCTCGTGATGACCGTGCGCTACGCCGACGGCAGCACGACCGTGGTGCGCCATGCCCTCGAGGTCACCGCGGCCCCGTCCCCCACCGAGCCGGAGCAGCCCGCCCCGACCCACCCGGGCAAGGGTCATGGCAAGGGCCATGACAAGGGCGCCGACCACCCGGGCAAGGGCCGCGTGAAGGGCGAGGACCACCCGGGCAAGGGCCGCGGCGTGCAGCGCGGCGCCGCCACGCACCCCGTCTTCTCCGCCCAGGCCTGGCTGACCGCCGCGGGCCTGCCGCGCTGACCCATCGAGAACGAGACCGAGGACGACATGACCCCCCTGCCCCGCTTCGCCGCGCGCACCGCGGTGACCACCGCCGCCCTGGCCCTGCTCGCCCCCGCCGTGGCCCTGCCCTCCCAGGCCAGCCCGGCCGGCGACTCCCTCGTCATCAACGAGGCATACACCAACGGCGGCTCCGCGAACGCCGTGTACACCCACAAGTTCGTGGAGCTCTACAACCCCACCGACCAGCCGATCAACCTCGACGGCTGGTCCTTGCAGTACCGCTCCGCCGCCGGCACGGCCGCGACCCAGGGCACGGTCGCGCTGTCCGGCACGGTGCCCGCGAAGGGCCACTTCCTGGTCTCCGGCGGCTCCAACGGCACCGCGGGCGCGGCCCTGCCGCAGGCGGACCTCGTGGCCGGCGGGGCGTTCAACCCCGCGGGCACCAAGGGCACGATCGTGCTCGCGCGCCAGGCGGGCACCGTGACGGACCTGCCGGTCGGCTCCGTGGTGACCGGCCAGGTGCCGGGCGTCGCGGACGTGCTCGGCTACGGAGCCACGAACACCTTCGAAACAGCGGCTGCCGGCGCCCCCTCGGCCAACTCGGACCCGAAGTCCCTCACCCGCACGAACGGCGTGGACACGGACGACAACAGCGCCGACTTCACCGTCACCGGCCAGGTCACCCCGACCAACGCCGCCGCCACCGGCGGCGAGCCGACCCCGGAGCCCGAGCCGCAGCCGACCCCGTCCGAGCGGATCACCATCGCCCAGCTCCAGGGCACCGGCACGGCCACCCCGTACGCCGGGCGCCAGGTGACCACCACCGGCGTCGTCACCGCCGTGTACTCCACGGGCGGCTACGACGGCTACTACATCCAGACCGCCGGCACCGGCGGCGACACCCCCGACGCCACCCCGGGCGCCTCCGACGGCGTGTTCGTGTACTCGCCGGACACGGTCGGCTCCGTGACGCTCGGCGACCACGTCCAGGTCACGGGCGAAGCGGCCGAGCACTACGGCCTCACGCAGATCAAGGTCGCCGCCGACGGCGTGCTGCCGGTCGCCGAGCCCGGCGCCGTGGCCCCCACGCCGGTGGAGTTCCCGCTGGAGGAGGCCGACCGTGAGGCGCTCGAGGGCATGGTCCTCGCCCCGCAGGGCGACTGGACGGTCACGGACAACTACTCCCTCAACCAGTACGGCTCCCTCGGCGTCGTCCCCGGCACGAAGCCGCTGGACAATCCGACGTCGGTGGCCCGGCCCGGCGCCGAGGCGCAGGCCGTCGCGGCCGCCAACGCGCAGCAGCTGATCGTGCTCGACGACGGGGCCTCCACGAACTTCATGCGCTCGCCGGGCAACCAGAACCCGCTGCCGTACCTGGACGCGGACCAGCCGGTGCGCGTGGGCGCGGGCCTGGAGTTCAGCACCGGAGTCATCCTCGACTGGCGCTTCGACGCGTGGTCCTTCCAGCCGCTGGGCCACCTCACCGATGCCACGGCGGCCGCCGTCCAGCCCGTGACGATCGAGGACACCCGCCCGGCCGAGGCCGCCCCCGAGGCGGTCGGCGGCAACGTCACCGTCGGCAGCTTCAACGTGCTCAACTACTTCACGACCCTGGGCCAGGACGTGGCCGGCTGCGGCGCCTACCGCGACCGCGCCGGCACCCCCGTCACCACGAACGGCTGCCTGCCGCGCGGCGCCTACACCCCCGAGGCGTTCGCCCGCCAGCAGGAGAAGATCGCGGCCGCGATCAACGGCCTCGGCACCTCGGTGGTCGCGCTCGAGGAGATCGAGAACTCCGAGAAGTTCGGCCTCGACCGGGACCACGCGCTGGCCCACCTCGTGGAGGCCCTCAACGCGCAGGCGGGCGAGCAGCGCTGGGCCTACGTGGCCTCCCCGTCCGCCCGTCCCGCGCTCGCGGACGAGGACGTCATCCGCTCCGCGTTCATCTACCAGCCGGCCGAGGTCACCCCGCTGGGCGAGTCGGTGATCCTGGACGACCAGACGAACTTCGACAACGCCCGCGAGCCGATGGCGCAGCTGTTCCGCGCCGCCGACGGCACGGCCGAGGGGGCGGCCGGCACCGAGTTCGTGGCGATCACCAACCACTTCAAGTCCAAGGGCGGCTCCGGTGCGACCGGGGACAACGTGGACTCCGGCGATGGCCAGGGCGCGTACAACGCGGACCGCGTGGGCCAGGCCGAGGCCCTCGTGGCCTTCGCCGAGCGCATGAAGGCCGAGACCGGCACCGACCGCGTCCTGCTCATGGGCGACTTCAACGCCTACGAGAAGGAGGACCCGATCCGCGTGCTCGAGGCGGCCGGGTACGTCTCCCAGGGTGCGCTCACGGGCGAGTACTCCTACGCGTTCGGCGGCGCCGTCGGCAGCCTGGACGGGATCTACGCCTCGCCGTCCGCGGCCGCGGCGATCACCGGCCAGGACATCTGGATGATCAACGCGAACGAATCCGTGGCCCTGGAGTACTCGCGCCACAACTACGTGGCCGAGGACCTGTACTCCGCGGACCAGTGGCGGTCCTCGGACCACAACCCGATCCTGGTGGGCCTCCAGCTCGACGCGCCCGTGACCGAGCCGACCCCGGAGCCGGAGCCGGAACCCACCCCGGGTGAGACCTGCGACGGTGTGACCGATCCGCGCGGCGTGCCCGGCAAGCCCGCGAACTCCGTGCGCGAGTGGCTGCGCTGCATCGGCGCGACCCCGGGCCACGGCGGCGACCACCCGGGCAAGGGCCACGGCGGTGACCACCCGGGCAAGGGCCGCGGGCCGGTCCGTCCCTGACGGGGCGCGGGGCGCCGCACCCGGCATGACGACGGCGGGGCCGTCCGGGATCCACCCGGGCGGCCCCGCCGTCGTCGTGGGGTTCAGCCGGCGAGCACGGCCGCCGCGGCGGCGTCGGCGTCGGCGAGGAAGAGGGCACGTCCGGCCGGATCGGCCCCGGCCTCGGCCGCGATCGCGGTGCCCCACTGCACGCCCGAGAGCTGCAGGCCCAGCACGAACACGTGCGCGTGGACCGTGCCGTCCGCGGCCCGCAGCCGGTACGGGCGGGCCGTGACGTCGAAGCCGGTGGCGGGCACGCGCACACCCTCCTCGTCCTCCCACGTCCCGGCCGCGGCGACACCGTCCGCCAGCATCTGACGGACCAGCGGGGAGGCGGCGGCCTGCACGCGGTTGGGCGGCATCATGGCCTCCACCAGCCAGGCCCCCTCGACGACGGCGGGCTCCAGCGAGTCCTGCGCTCCTACCTGGGGGCTGCGGGCCGTGAAGCCGTGGTCCTCGGCCTCGACCACGGGCGCGGGGCCGGCCCAGGTGAGCAGGCCGGCCCGGTGCACCGCGAGCATCTGCTCGACGCGCCACAGGGGCGGGCCGGAGGCGAGGCCCTCGACCAGCGGCTCGAACCAGCCCTGGACGTCCCGGATGCGGGAGGCCTCGGCGATCCGGCCCTCGGCGATCCACGCCTTGATCCGCAGTCGGCCGGCATGGAGCGCGCCGACGGCCATCATGAACGGGGACTCCTCCCCGAGGGCGGCCTCCACGCAGGCCTGCTCCATGAGGTCCGCGACGGCCCGCTGATAGTCCTCATGGGAGGCGAACACGGCGTCCTCGAACGGGGACCCATAGGCCAGGATGTCGAGGAAGCGGCGCCCGGGGGCGTACCGCTGGAGGAGCTCCTCGGCGTGCGCGGAGGTCACGGGGGCGCCGCGGCCGGCCTCCTCGAGCTGGCCGACGAGCTCCCCGAGGAACCGGCGCGCCTCGACGGGCCCGCCAAGGATCTCGGGCTGGGCCCGGACGAGCGTGGCGTAGTAGTGCCGGACCACGTCGCGGTGCAGCAGCGGCCAGAGGTGCTCGGCGAGGTCCAGGGCCCCGTGCCGGGCGGTGAGGGCGTCCACGGCGGCGTCGGAGAGGTAGCTGAGGGTGACGCCGCGGGGCACGAAGGCGTCCACCTCGGCCTTGGGCAGGTACGGGATGCCGCGGCGGGACATCAGGTGCAGGCGCGGCTCGTCCCCCGTCGGCTCGTACCGCAGGGCCCGGCCGGGTCCGTCGCCGGTGCGGCGGTACACCCCGCCCCGGCCCTGGGTGAGCTGGGCCAGCAGGTCGAACGCGTTCAGGCCCATGCCCCGCACGAGGACGTCCGCCCCAGCCTCCACGGTCTCCCAGTCCACGTCCGAGGGGATCTGCGGGCCCTGGTAGTGCAGCTCGTCCCGGCCCCGCGCGGCGGCGGCCATCCGCATCTGGCCGGGGCTGAGCTCCGCAGGCTGATGGCCCAGGCAGAGCACGACGGCGTCCGCGTCGAGCACGGAGACCGAGCCGTCGGCGTCCCGCAGCTCCAGGCGGGCGCCGCCGTCGGGCCGGGGGTGCAGGGCGGTGGCCTCCGCGCGGTGCTCGATGACCTCGGCGACTTCGGGACGGGCGCGCAGCCCGGCGACGACGTCCTTGTACAGATGCCGGAGGTAGCGCCCGTAGACCGCACGGGCCGGGTACTGGTGGCGGCGCACGCCGAGGCTGGCCTCCGGGTGCACGCGTCGCCACTGGTCGAAGGTCTGGGCGGCGGTGGAGGGGCGCAGACCGGGGTTGTCGGCGGCGCACGCGGTCGGGAAGAACGCGGGGGTGTTCATGAGGTACAGCTCGGACTGGTCCGTGCGCCACACCCGCCCCGGCCCGGGGGGATAGGGGTCCACGACGTCGATGCGCAGCCGCCGGGGGTGCGCGTCCGGGGCCGCGCCCTCGAGTCGGGCGAGGATCCGCTCCAGCAGCATGACGCCGCGGGGGCCGGCTCCCACCACTGCGAGGCGGCGATCGGCCACCAGGGGCTCGGACATGGGGCCTCCACTCTCCTCGGGATCGTTTTCACGCCTGCGGCGCGCGTATTCCACACATTATCGGTGGCCGTCAAGGGTCGCGGACCGCATGCGCCACACTCCCACCGATCCCCCAGGGTCCGGAGCGGGCCCGGACGAAGAATCCGCGGAATCACGCGGATCACACCGAGATTCTGGGAGAAGTCTTGGAATTTGGAATCTGGGGGGCCGATGGTTGACGCCACTCGGGCCCATGGGGAATTGTGAATGAGCGTAAGGCAACAAAACACCAATTCAGAAGGAGAATTCCTCATGGACCGCAACGCTCTCGACCAGCTGCAGAACTCCACCGTCTTCGCCACCGACGGCGACAAGATCGGCTCTGTCGGTCAGGTTTACCTCGACGACGTCACCAACGAGCCCACCTTCATCACGGTGAAGACCGGCCTGTTCGGCGCCCGCGAGACCTTCGTCCCGCTGCAGCAGGCCCAGATCACCGCCGACGGCATCACGGTGCCCTTCGAGAAGTCCTTCGTGAAGGACGCCCCGAACGTGGACGCGGACGGCTCGCTGACCCCCGAGGAGGAGCAGCGCATCTACGAGTACTACTCCATGGAGTACTCCGCCGCGGATCACGACGGCGACGTGCGTCGTGACGACGTGCGCACCGACGCCGGCGCCGCTGGCGTGGCCGGCACCGCGGGTGTGGCCGGCGTGGCCGACCGCCGCGACGAGGCCGTCGTGGACGGCGACCGCCGCGACGTGACCGACCGCGATCGCCGCGACGTGACCGACGCCGACTCCGTCGTCGTCAAGGACGAGCACCTGAACGTCGGCACCGAGCGCCGCGCCTCCGGCCGCGTCCGTCTGCGCAAGCAGGCCTACACCACCACCGAGACCGTCGAGGTGCCCGTCACCCGCGAGGAGGTCGTGGTGGAGCGCGAGTCCGTCGACCCGAACTCCGCCGAGGCCCGCACCGCCGGCCGCGACGGCGACGTCGAGGTGACCACCTACGAGGAGACCCCGGTCGTCAACAAGACCGTGGACGCCGAGAAGGTCTCTCTGGGCAAGCGCCAGGTGCAGGACACCGAGACGGTGACCGAGGAGGTCCGCCACGAGGACGTCAAGGTCGACGGCGACGCCACCGATCGCGACCTCGACGGCCGCAACGACCGCAAGGATCGCATCTGATCTGAACGGACGCGTCGGCCTCAGGCCGGACGGCTGACAGATCACGCGGGGCCCCGGATCGATCGATCCGGGGCCCGCTCGTGCGCGATGGTGGTCCGACCGTGAGCACGGCGCTCCTTTGCCCTGCCCTGGCCTGGCGCGCTAAGCTGGACCGGTCTGACCGCGCGTCGCCCCGTGCGAGGCGCGCCGGACGGAGGAGACGTGCCAGAGCGGCCGAATGGACTTCACTGCTAATGAAGGGCTCGGCGAAAGTCGGGCCGGGGGTTCAAATCCCCCCGTCTCCGCCAGAGAGGGCCGGAATCCACGCGATTCCGGCCCTCTTCGCGTCTGTACGCGGGGACCTGACATACCGACCGGCTGGTGACTAGTTGTAAGAGGGCATGACGTTGTTGACTCGGGCCGGGGCCAACGAGGCCGGAGGGGCGTCCCCGCAGGAGGTATGAGGCCGATGGTAGT
>NZ_JAGXJK010000229.1:0-264 GCF_019091605.1 Micrococcus sp. GbtcB5 | reverse complement strand
GAGGCGGGCGATGGCCTCGGACGCCTCCCCGAGCCTCTGCTCGCTGACTGGTCGGCCGGCGAGTGCGGCGTCGAGGACGCAATGCTTGAGGTGATCGTCGAGCAGGCCGAGGGCGACGTTTTCGAGTGCCCTGGTGACTGCGGAGATCTGGGTGAGGATGTCGATGCAGTAGCGGTCCTCGTCGACCATCCGATCGATGCCGCGGATTTGGCCTTCCAGGCGGCGCAGGCGAATGCGGGACTTCGTCTTATCGCTGATGTATCC
>NZ_JAGXJK010000228.1:0-264 GCF_019091605.1 Micrococcus sp. GbtcB5 | reverse complement strand
GAAGATTTAGGTAAACAAGTTAAAATTGATAATGTGTTAGCCCTACAGCTCGCGGTTGATGCGCAAGTGTCGAAATATCAACCACTTTGGATGGAAAGAGAAAAAAAAGTAATGGGTGCCTTTTCTCAAATGGAAAAAGCGATGAAAAAAGAAGATACGGGACAGTTTCAACAAACGTTAAACACATTTTTGCATGAATTTAATATTATTTATCCAAGCTTAATGATTGCTTTGCCAGAAAACGAAGTGCAGCGTGTAAATGCC
>NZ_JAGXJK010000227.1:0-264 GCF_019091605.1 Micrococcus sp. GbtcB5 | reverse complement strand
ATCGCTCGGGACGAGAAATCTCGCGGGCTCTTTTCTCGGGGCGGTGTACTGGACGTCGTCCATGCTGTGAGGGGGGGGTCCTTGGCCGCACGGGAGGGCGAAGTCATCGGACGCGTCGGACGCAATGGGTCCGGCAAGAGTGCCCTGCTCCGCGTCCTGGCAGGCGTTGAGGCGCCAACATCTGGGGAGGTCTTTGCCGCTTCTGCGCCCCAATTGATGGGTGTGGGGGCAGCGCTCATGCCCAACCTCACCGGTCTAGACAAC
>NZ_JAGXJK010000226.1:0-264 GCF_019091605.1 Micrococcus sp. GbtcB5 | reverse complement strand
GCACGCCCGCGATCCGGGCCTGCCCCCGCCCGCCTCCGCGCAGCCGGGCGCCGCGGGCGCGGACCTGCGCACCGCCGCCGACGTGACCCTGGCCCCGGGTGAGCGTGCCCTCGTGCCGACCGGCGAGGCGCTGGCCATCCCGGAGGGCCACGCGGGGTTCGGGCACCCCCGCTCGGGCCTCGCGGTCCGCCACGGCCGGAGCGTCGTCAACGCCCCCGGCACCATCGACCCCGGCTTCCGCGGCGAGAGCAAAGACGGATCGGA
>NZ_JAGXJK010000225.1:0-264 GCF_019091605.1 Micrococcus sp. GbtcB5 | reverse complement strand
CCCGCGGCCGCGGTGAAGCCCGCCGGGGGTCCGGCTGCGTCCGGCACCGCCGCGGCGGACCGCGAGACCGGCGAGTCCGTCGCCGGCGTGGCCGGCGGTGCGGGGGTGACCGTGGACCAGCAGGACGCCCCGGGCACCGAGGCCACCGCTGAGACCCCCCGTCGCGATGCCGCGGCTCCGGCCACCCGGCGCACTCTGCGCCCCGCCCCGGCGGCGCCGAGCACAGCGCGCGAGGCGGGCACCGTGGGCCTGGGCGCGGCCGGT
>NZ_JAGXJK010000224.1:0-264 GCF_019091605.1 Micrococcus sp. GbtcB5 | reverse complement strand
TAGTGGGCGAAGGCCTTGTTGGCCTCGGCCATCTTGTGGGTGCCCTCGCGACGCTTCACGGCGCCGCCCAGGCCGTTCGAGGCGTCCAGGATCTCGTTCATCAGACGCCCGGTCATGGTCTTCTCACGGCGGGCCTTGGAGAAGCCGACCAGCCAGCGCAGGGCCAGGGCCGTGGTGCGGCCCGGCTTGACCTCGACGGGCACCTGGTAGGTGGTGCCGCCCACGTGGCCGGAGCGCACCTCGAGGGCCGGGGTGATGTTGTCC
>NZ_JAGXJK010000223.1:0-264 GCF_019091605.1 Micrococcus sp. GbtcB5 | reverse complement strand
GACGCGTGGGCTGAGCCGGACGGCACAGCCCACGTCCGCCGGGCTCAGGGCTGCGCCGGGGGCTGGCCGCCCTCGCCGCCCGCCGGGGGCTGGCCTCCGCCGGGCCCGCCCATCCCGCCCTGCTCCTGCTCAGTGGTGGTGTCGATCGGGACGACGATGGTGATGGCGAAGCCCTTTTCCACGGAGCCCGTGATCTGCGGCAGCTGCGTCTCGTAGCCGTCAGAGAAGACGTTGTCCGTCTCGAGGCTGACCTTGGCGAAGTTC
>NZ_JAGXJK010000222.1:0-265 GCF_019091605.1 Micrococcus sp. GbtcB5 | reverse complement strand
TGCACGAGATCCTAAACTTCGGCATCATGCTCCTGCTGGCGCGGCTCAGCACCCTCCTTCCGGATGTGAGCCGCATGGTGCCGTTCGTGTCCCGTCTTCTGGTGTACGGCTCCGGAGTCATTTTTCCGATAACGCGTTTCACGGACAACCACCCCGCCCTCCATGCGATCATCCAACTCAACCCGTTGTATGTACTGATCACGATGTACCGTCAGGTCATCATCGAGGGGGTGACGCCGCCGGCGTCGAGCTGGGCGATGCTCGC
>NZ_JAGXJK010000221.1:0-265 GCF_019091605.1 Micrococcus sp. GbtcB5 | reverse complement strand
ATATGATAACAACCCAGTTATTATTTCGACGGGAGTCGTTGGCGGGCCGTATGAAGCTAAAGGCAAAATTCCAGAAGACTTCGATACCCTCCATGAAGATTTATGGCTCGGACAAGATTCCTATGAAAAAGCACATAAAATTTTGTTCGAAGAAGCTTGTAGCCGCGCTACTGAAAAGGCAAAACTTCGTAAAGACGATATTCAATTTGTACTCGCAGGCGATTTAATTAATCAAATTACCCCTACAAGCTTTGCTTGCCGTACA
>NZ_JAGXJK010000220.1:0-265 GCF_019091605.1 Micrococcus sp. GbtcB5 | reverse complement strand
GCCGTCAGCACCCCGAGCCCATAGGCCTGGTCCTTCCCGTCGTCGCCGGCGCGGTGCAGCTCCAGCGAGCCGTCCGGACCGGGCCGCACGGCGGCGTAGTGGCCGGTGCAGTCGGCGTCGAAGCCCAGCTCGAGGGCGCGCTCGTGCAGCGCCGCGAACTTGATGCGCTCGTTGCAGCGCATGCACGGGTTGGGCGTGCGGCCGGCCTCGCACTCTGTGATGGAGACGCCCACGACGTCCTCCGCCATCCGCCCGCTGAAGGCCC
>NZ_JAGXJK010000022.1:0-34727 GCF_019091605.1 Micrococcus sp. GbtcB5 | reverse complement strand
CCAGTCTCCCTGCCCGCGACCGCGGGCAACAGGACGACTCTCATAACGACTGGACCTACGAAACGGGGTCAGCCCAGGGGAGACCTTTGCGTGGTGCGCCATCTCGCTGCCCTGGTCCCTTACCAGCGAGGTCTGCATCATCCGGGGCAGCTCGGTGAAGTACTCGATCACCGCGTCCGCGGGGGCCCTCGGCGTGTTTCGAGGGCAGGGCGAGCGGGCCGGTGAACCCGCTCATCCGCTCCACCAGCGTCGCCGCGCACGAGGACCCGTTCTTCGCGATGATCAGGTCGCCCTCCCAGTGCCCGGGTACCCGCCGCTTCGCCGCGTCCTCGCCACGCTCCGCGATCGGGACCATCCCCACGATCGGCCCGCCTCGGGAGCGGCCGTGCGTGCGGGGCCGGCGCTTGGTCCGTTTGGACTGCAAGAAGATCCCACGCTTGGCGAGTTCTCCGCGGGGGATCGCGTAGATGTACTGGTAGATCGCTTCTCCGCTGACGGTGCGGCCCTGAGCGTCGGGAGAGTTCGCCATGCGTTCAACGGTCGGGTCTGCGGCCTCCAGACGCAAGCGACCCGCGATCTCGTTCGGCATCCATGACGCTGCGAGGTCGGCGGTGACGATGGCCTCGAGTACCGGGTCCTTTGCCACTTTCCGGACCTGTGGGCGAGAGCGCTGGCGTTGCGCTTTCACGTCCGCGGTCACGGCTTGATAGCCGCGCGTCTTCGTCGAGTTCGGTCGAAGCTCTCTGGAGACCACCGAAGGGCATCTACCCAGGTGAGACGCGATCTTCCGGACTCCCCACCCGGCCTTCGATCCCGTCGAGATCTCCATCCGCTCCGTGAACGTGAGTCGCCGCCGCACCATCCCAGGCCTCCTCGCCTCGAGCCCCCACCGACCGGGAGTGTTGCTACGACGCTATGACACCACCAACCGACAGTCATCTCTTGCCGATTTACATTCAGCCGACGACCTGAATGAAGCCAGCAGCCGAATGCACTCGACGGTCTACGTCGAAGTCGTGGTCTGGTCCAGGTCTCGGCGTCCCTTGCGGAGCCCGATTTCGTAGGCTGTAAAGGAAATGAGCGTCAGTGCGATTAACGGCAGCACGAACCACGCCATGGCTACGGTGAATCCCTCCAGTGCATCGTGCGCTGTGGCAGCCAGCACAAGGTATCCGGTGTAGGCGGCGTACAAAACCACGAACAAGCCGCCCTCCCAACGCGCCACCGCGAAGCCCGTGAACGCGATCGGCAGTAGTGCCACTGCGGCCGCCAGCATTACTGGGATATCGAAGGCCACTGCGGCGCCGGATACGGGAATGCCCTCAAGAGAGATGAGCGCGGTTAGTCCTAGCACTACCCCTATGTTGAAGATATTGCTGCCGACCACGTTGCCCACCGCTAGGTCGCGTTCACCGCGACGCACGGCAATGATGGACGTCGCCAGCTCGGGCAGCGATGTCCCGACAGCCACAACGGTCAGTCCGACCACGAGGCTGCTTACGCCCAACGTGGTGGCTATGTTCACTGCTCCTTCCACGAGCAGCGTGGCACCGGCGACCAGCAACGCGACCCCCAGCAGCACAAAGAAGAGCGACCTGCTGACCGAGGCGCCTAGCGCAGCCCCTTCCTCGTCGGCTGGATCGACGGTTGCCGAATCTCCTGTCCCTTCCCGGGCATTCACCGCGGTCTTGGCGTCCCGCCGACTAATCACCACGGACATTATGGTGTGGACCACCACACCGAAAAATAGTATCAGCCCGTCCACCGCACTGATCCTCCCATCCAGGGACACAAGGAG
Organism: Micrococcus sp. GbtcB5; assembly: GCF_019091605.1. Classification (NCBI taxonomy): domain Bacteria; kingdom Bacillati; phylum Actinomycetota; class Actinomycetes; order Micrococcales; family Micrococcaceae; genus Micrococcus; species Micrococcus sp. GbtcB5. The sequence goes on along the minus strand of NZ_JAGXJK010000022.1, from coordinate 32,929 downwards.
CAGTAGAACTGACAAGACGACCATCAGGGGCAGGTCAAAGCGGATCAGCCTCCGCTTTACAGCGAGGGGAACGACCAGCGCGGACAGTCCCAGGATGAGCAGGACATTAATGATGTTGCTGCCAACCGCATTGCCCACGGCAAGCCCCGGTTCATCACGCAGTACAGCACCGACGCTCACTGCGAACTCGGGTGCCGACGTCGCCGCTGACACTACGGTGAGACCGATCACCAATGACGAAATCCCGAAACGTCCGGCCAGTGCTGACGCCCCACGCACCAAAAATTCCCCACCCAAGACCAGCAGCACCAGTCCGGCCACGATCCGTCCAATATCAAGCGCATCCATGAGTAGGAGTGTACGGACCACAGTTCAGGCCCTGCCACGAGCACCCGCTGACCTCGAGATTTCACTGGGGTGTGGTCTCGACGGGTGGGCGTCATAGAGAAAGGTGCTCCTGGCCTGGGATGATACGGGGTGTCGAGTCTCGTAATCCCTGGCCGGAAGGAGCACCTTTCAGGTGTCCCACCCTACCGTGTTCTTCTACCCCCGCCCGCGTGTGGACGTCGCTGAGGTCCCGGCGGCCTCGCATGCGGGCGCGGTGCTGCTGACCGACACGATCCACGCCACCGGCCTCGCCTCTTCGCTGCGTGAAGCGTTGGGTTCATGGACGAAACCGCTGGCCGAGCATCACGCCTCCAAGGTCCTGCTGGACCTCGCGATGACTCTCGCGGTGGGCGGGGAGGTCGCCCGTGACACCGACCTGCTGCGGTGCGAGCCGGGCCTGTTCGGTGACGTCGCCTCGGCCCCAACGATCTCCCGCACGCTCACCACCCTCGCTGAGGACGCGCCCGCCGTGATGACCGCGATCGCCAGGGCTCGCAGGACCGCGCGCGAGCAGGCCTGGGCCCTGGCCGGCGAGCATTCCCCGGCCGAGGGGACGAGCGCGAAGACCCCGCTGGTCATCGACCTCGACGCCACCCTGATCAACGTCCACAGTGAGAAGGAGCAAGCCGCCCCGACGTTCAAACGCGGCTTCGGCTACCACCCTCTGTACGCGTTCCTGGACCACGGCAGCGAAGGAACCGGGGAACCGCTCGCGATCCACCTTCGCCCCGGCAACGCGGGCTCGAACACCGCCAGCGATCACATCGCCGTCACCCGTCTGGCCCTTGCGCAGCTCCCACCGGCCCTGCTGGGCCGGGGCGGGCGGGGATCGAAAAAGGTCCTGATTCGCACCGACGGGGCCGGCGGCCCCAAGGACTTCGCGGGCTGGCTGGAGCGGCAGCGTCTGGCCTACTCAGTCGGGTTCACCCTCCCCGCGAACACTCCTGACCTGTTGGAACGTATTGATGAGGCGAAGGCGTGGACTCCTGCCTACGACACCGACACCGAAGGGATCCGCGATGGGGCATGGGTCGCGGAACTGACCGGACTACTGGACCTGCCCGGGTGGCCCCCGGAATGCGGGTAACCGTAAGGAAGGAACGCCCCCACCCCGGAGTGCAGCTACGGACCACCGATCACAAAGGGATGCGGATCACTGCGTTCGCGACCAACGCCCCACGCGGCCAGCTTCCAGTGCTGGAGCTGCGTCACCGCCGCCGCGCGCGCTGCGAGGACCGGATCCGCAACGCCAAGGACATGGGCCTGATGAAGTTCCCGCTGCAGGGATTCGCGCAGAACCAGGTCTGGTGCCAGATCGTCCAGCTCGCCGGCGTCATCGTCGCCTGGATGCAGGCCATCGCGCTGGCCGGCCATGATGCACGTCGCTGGGAGCCCAAACGGTTTCGCGCACGGTTGTTCGAGATCCCCGCGACCATCGTGCGCCGCTGTCGGCACAAGATCCTGCATTCGAGGCTCATCGCATTTGAGGGTGTAGCAAGGGTCTGAAGCCGCCTGATTCGAGGAGGCTGCGGGCGATGTAGTTGGTGAGGTTGCGGAAGCCGAGGGCGGAGCCGCGCAGGTGTTCGAGCCGGCCGTTGATCGCCTCCGTCGGACCGTTGCTGGTGCCCAGTCGCTCGAAGAACGCCAGCACGTCGGCGGCGCGTTTGGTCAGTGTCCGGCCGAGCTTGCCCAGTTCCTCGAGGGTGTCGGGGACCTTCTTGCTCAGCGCCGCGATCACCTTCTCCATCTTGGCCTTAGCCTTTGCGCGGTCGAATTCTCGATACGCGGCGACCATGGCCTGGTAGATCTCCCAGGCCGCTTCGACCGCGGCGTGCTTCTCGTGGGCGAAGAGGACGCTGAGGTGTTCTTTTTGGCGGTCGGTCAGCAGGCTCATCCCGGTGTGGAGGGTGCGGCGCAGTTGCGTCCGGCAGAGTGGTGTACGAATCCCGCAGCACGTTGACTCCGGTTGGCGTGTCGACCGCGAAGTAGAAGCGGTCACCGCGGGAGGCTTTCGAGGAAACTCTCACATCCCACTCGAAAGGGACACCCGCGATGACCGCTCCCCACGATATCGACCCCCAGGCGTTTCTGTCCGATCTGCTCACCCAGGCCTCGCCGGACTTGATGCGTCAGATGCTCACCACCTTCATCAATGCCCTGCTGTCGGCCGAGGCTGACAGCGTGTGCGGCGCCGCCTACGGCGCCCGCTCGGATGAGCGCACCAACCGGCGTAACGGCTACCGGCACCGGGACCTGGACACCCGCGCCGGCACCATCGACGTCGCGATCCCGAAACTGCGCGAAGGCACCTACTTTCCCGACTGGCTCCTGGAGCGGCGCCGCCGAGCCGAGGCAGCGCTGACCACGGTGGTCGCCACCTGCTACCTGCTCGGCGTCTCCACCCGCCGGATGGACAAACTGGTGCAGACTCTCGGCATCACGGGCCTGTCGAAATCGCAGGTCTCAGAGATGAGTAAAGACCTGGATGCGCAGGTCGAAGCGTTCCGCACCCGGCCGCTCGATGCTGGGCCGTATCGGTTTGTCGCCGCCGACGCGCTCGTGCTCAAAGTGCGTGAACACGGCCGGGTCGTCAAGGTCGCCGCCATGGTCGCCACCGGCATCAACAACGACGGCTACCGCGAGATCCTCGGCCTGCAACTGGGCACCGCGGAGACCAGGGAGGGGTGGCTCGGGTTCTTCCGTGATCTGGCTGCCCGCGGCCTGTCGGGGGTGGAGCTGATCACCTCCGATGCCCATGCCGGGCTGGTCGAAGCGGCCGGGGCGGTGTTCGGGACGGCGCAGTGGCAGCGCTGCCGCACCCACTACGCGGCCAACCTGATGGCGGTGTGCCCGAAGTCGCAGTGGCCCGCGGTGAAAGCGCTGCTGCACAGCGTCTACACCCAGCCCGACGTCGAGGCGGTGATCGCCCAGTACGAGCACATGATCGACAGCCTGGCCACCCATCTGCCGGCCGCTGCCGAGCACCTCGAGGGCGCCCGCGATGAGGTGCTCACGTTCACGAAGTTCCCGAAGGAGGTGTGGAAGAAGATCTGGTCGAACAACCCGAACGAACGGCTCAACAAGGAGATCCGGAGACGCACCGACGTCGTCGGCATCTTCCCCAGCCGAGTCGCGGTGATTAGACTCCTCGGCGCGGTGCTGGCCGAGCAGCACGACGAATGGACCGAATCACGGCGCTACATGAGCCTGGAATTGCTGACCGCGACCGACACGATGCTCGCCGAAGCAGCCGCGAAAGCCGCGGCTGAACAAGCCGCCCTACAGGTCAGCGACACCATGACCGACGACCCCGGCCACGCGGCACTCGCCGCCTGACAACCCACCCGACCACGAGGAACCCGACAAAGCCTCGATACACCACTCAAAAGGACTTGACCATGGCTATGCCCGAGACCGACCTGCTGCGCATCGGCCGCTGGTGCCGTGAACGCGTGCCCGAGCACCTGTGGGATCAGGTGAGAGTAGAAGCCGAGATCGCCGACCGGCACGTCACGATCATCGAGACGCGGCCGCCGTGGGACGGGCAGGGCGACTGGACGCGGTTCCCGGTCGCGCGCCTGCGATACACCGTCAAGACCGGCCAGTGGAGCATCTACTGGCGTGACCGGCACATGAAGTTCCACGAGTACACGAAGAGGCGCCCGACGAAGAACGTCCAGAGTCTGCTCGACTACATCGGCAGCCACCAGGATCCGATCTTCTGGGGCTGAGAGCTCCCATGGCCGTGTCGGTACTCACCGCTACGGTCGGGAGTATGAGCGAAGAGCAATGGGATGAAGCGGCCTTCCGCGCATCGATCCCGGCCGCGCGCGAGAAGGTTGAGTTTGCCGCAAGGTTCTGCGAGATCGGCCCCTCACAGCCCCGCTGGGATAGTCACCGTCCCGTCGTCGAGTTGATCTTCTATCTCTGCAAGCTCGACTACGACATCAAGGTGCTCCTGCTGCCTTCCTGACCGATTGAAGCGCCCTGGGTTTGTTGGAGACTCCTGACCTTGGAAACGAGGATGGAGTTATGCCGAAAGAGCAGACAGCGGGGAAGCCGACGACGCGTCGGTATTCGCCGGAGGAGAAGGCCGCGGCGGTCCGGATGGTGAGGACGCTGCGTGCCGAGCTGGGGACCGAGCATGGGACCGTCAATCGGGTCGCGACGCAGCTCGGGTACGGGGTCGAGTCCGTGCGGATGTGGGTCAAGCAAGCCGACATTGACGACGGCGTCACCTCTGACGTGAGCAGCGCTGAGGCGCGGCGGGTGCGTGAGCTGGAGCAGGAGGTCCGGGAGTTGCGGCGGGCCAACGAGGTCCTCAAGCGTGCTGCGTCTTTCTTCGGGGCGGAGCTCGACCGCCACTACCGGAAGTAGTCGCGTTCATCGACGCGAACAAGGATGACCTGGTCGACGGTCGCCGGCTCGGAGTCGAGCTCATCTGCAGGCTGCTGCAGGTGGCTCCGAGCAGCTACTACGCCGCCAAGACCCGCGCCCCCTCGGCTCGCGCGGTGCGGGACGAGGAGCTGATCCCGCAGCTGGTCGAGCTCTGGGAGACGAACTACCGCGTCTATGGAATCCGCAAGCTCTGGAAAGCCGCCGGCCGGGCGGGGATCATGATCGGCCGAGACCAGGCCGCCCGGCTGATGCGCGCTGCAGGCATCGAGGGTGCGCGGCGGTCGAAGCGGGTGAAGACGACCCGGCCAGATCCGACCGCGGCGCGGCACCCGGACCTCGTGAAGCGGGAGTTCACCGCGCCTGCCCCGAACCGGCTCTGGGTCACCGACCTGGCGTTCGTGCCGACGTGGGCCGGCGTCGCGTACGTCTGCTTCATCGTCGACGCGTTCTCCCGGATGATCGTCGGGTGGCGGTGCGCGTCACACATGCGCACCGAGATGGTCCTCGACGCGATCGAGATGGCCCGCTGGTCCCGCGGCGCTCGCCACGAGGACCTGCGCTGCCACAGCGACGCGGGGTCTCAATTCACCTCCATTCGCTACGGCGAACGCCTCGCCGAGATCGGAGCGACACCGTCGATCGGGACCGTCGGGGACAGCTATGACAACGCCCTGGCCGAGACCGTGAACGGCTATTACAAGGCCGAGCACGTCCGCGGACCCGCACGGCCAGGTCCCTGGCGGACGGTCGAGGACCTCGAGCTCGCGACCCTCGGGTGGGTGTCCTGGCACAACACGCAACGCCTCCACGGCTACCTCGGCGACGTCCCACCCGCCGAGTTCGAGGACACGTTCTATGCTGTCGAAGCCGGCCGCGAACAGCTGGTCGGAATCAAATAGCGCGAGTCTCCATCAGACCCAGGGGGCTTCAGGGCCAACGCTCTGGTCACCGACGAGATCGATTTTGGATCGAGCCGCTCGGCCACTGAGGAAGTTCTGAATTCCCGGGGATATAAGTCGAGCCGAACGCCGAACCGTAGGGTCTGTCTCGATCAGTTTGTGCTAAGGAATATGTCAGGCACGGAAAGAGGCCCAGGCGCTCCCCTCGAGGGAGTACCTGGGCCTCATTCCATTTTCCCTCGTCAGATGCGGACTCTGACCCGTGGGAACGTGGTCGGGCTAGCGGGATTTGAACCCACGACCTCTTGACCCCCAGTCAAGCGCGCTACCAAGCTGCGCCATAGCCCGTGGCGAATCGCGGTCATCCGCGCTTCGGCACCCGATGAGCATACCCCACCGGCACCGCCGGGCGCGAATCGGAAGCGGGCCTGCCAGGTCGTCGTTGTCAGGGGCAAACCGCGCGACACCCCCGAAACGTGAACAAGGGGCCCACGTCCTCTTCACAGACGTGAACCCCTCATCCCTTGACCGAGGGCCACCCGACCGAGAGTCCCCCAGCGACCGCGGCCCCGGCGTACCGGTGGGCCTGGCGGTCTGCACGAACCCTCTCATGACTGAGGGTGCAGTCGTGCACGGGTGAAGCGTAACACGTCGAGCCGCTCCGATCCGCCGTTCCGGGCGGGTCGAAGAGGCGTGTCGGGGGGGCTCACGGATCCCCGTCGCAGGATCAGTACGTGAAGGTCCGGTCCCCCACGCGGAATTCGACATCCTTCAGGTCCGGGATGGCGTTGCGCGCCCGCTCCGCCGCCTCCCGCATCGTGTCCTCGAGGACCTGGGGATCGGCATCGAGCAAAGACTGGCCGTACTCGATGACCACCTTTCCGTCCTCCCGGAGCGCCTCGACGTCGACGATGTCCGAACCGGAGGGCAGGGATCGCGTCAGGTCCTCGACGACCTCGGCGGCGCGCTGGTCCGCCTCTGCGAGGGCGCCCTCGGCCTCCTGGCGCAGCTGCCCCAGGTCCACGCGGTCCGAGGCGTCCGCCTCCAGCTCGCTGATCCGGTCCTCGGCCTGGGCGAGCCGGTCCTCCGCGCTCTGCAGCGCGGCCCGGGTCTCGCCGTCGTCGACCGCACAGCCGGATGCGGCCAGCGCGAGCGCGGCCAGGGTGGCCAGGGACAGGGCGGCGGGGCGACGTCGGATGAGGCTCATGCCCTCAGGCTACGAGGCGAAGGTGGACGAACGGTGGGAGCTTGCCGGGACGACGACGTCCCCCGGCGCGGGTGGCCGAGGGACGTCGTCGCGGGCGGTGCCGGATCAGCGGCGGCGGCCGCGCTTCTCGCGCACGCGCATGCCGATCTCGAGGGGCGTGCCCTCGAACCCGAACGTCTCGCGCAGGCGGCGCACGATGAACCGGCGGTAGCCGGGGTCCAGGAACCCGGTGGTGAACAGCACGAACTTGGGCGGCCGGCTCGAGACCTGGGTCGCGAACAGGATGCGGGGCTGCTTGCCGCCGCGCAGCGGGTGCGGGTGGGCCGCCACGAGCTCGCCGAGGAACGCGTTGAGCTTGCCCGTGGGGATGCGGGTGTCCCATGAGTCCAGGGCGAGGTCCAGCGCGGGGACGAGACGGTCCTTGTGCCAGCCGGTCTTCGCGGAGATGTTCACGCGCGGCGCCCACGCGACGTGCGCCAGGTCCCGCTCGATCTCCTTGGCCAGCTGGAGCCGCCGATCCTCATCCACCTGGTCCCACTTGTTGAACGCGATCACGAGGGCGCGACCGGAGTCCAGCACCATCTGGAGGATGCGCACGTCCTGCTCCGAGATCACCTGCGGCGCCTCGAGCAGCACCACGGCCACCTCGGCGCGGTCCAGGGCGGAGGCCGTGCGCAGCGAGGCGTAGTAGTCGGCGCCGTGGGCCATGTGCTGCCGTCGACGGATGCCGGCGGTGTCCACGAAGCGCCACAGCCGTCCGCCGAGCTCCACGAGCTCGTCCACGGGGTCGCGCGTGGTGCCGGCCAGGTCGTCCACCACCACGCGGTCCGAGCCGGCCAGCTTGTTCAGCAGCGAGGACTTGCCCACGTTCGGCCGGCCCACGAGGGCGATCCGGCGCGGGCCGCCGCGCGGCACGAGACCGCCGTGGGCGGACTCCTCCGGCAGTGCCTCGAGCGCGGCGTCCAACAGGTCCGCGACGCCGCGGCCGTGCACCGCGGACACCGGGTACGGGTAGCCGAAGCCGAGCGACCACAGGGTGGCGGCGTCGGCCTCCTGGACCATGTCGTCCACCTTGTTGGCGGCCACGATCACGGGGCGGTCCTTGCGGCGCAGCATCGAGACCACGGCCTCGTCCGTGGCCGTCATGCCGACGGTGGCGTCCACCACGAACACGACGGCGTCCGCCACGTCCACGGCCAGCTCGGCCTGCTCGGCCACGCGACGGTGGATGCCCTTGGCGTCGTGCTCCCAGCCGCCGGTGTCCACCACGGTGAACTCGCGGCCGTTCCACTCGGCGTCGTAGGAGACGCGGTCGCGCGTCACGCCGGGCACGTCCTCCACGACGGCCTCACGACGGCCGATGATGCGGTTGACGAGCGTGGACTTGCCGACGTTCGGCCGGCCCACGACGGCCAGCACGGGCGGCACGGGCGCGTCGACGTCCTCGTCCGGCCCGAGCTGCCACGCGTCGAGGAGGGCGGCGTCGTCCTCCTCGAGCTCATAGTCGGCCAGGCCGGCGCGCAACGACGCGGCACGCGCCTCGGCCTCCTCCTCGGTCATGGCGGCGAGCCGCTCGGCCACCTGATCGTCGCCGGCGGGGACGAACTCGTCCTCACCGGAGCGGTGCTGGGGGTTCTCGGTCATCGTCGGCCTCCCTTCACGGCCGGGATGCCGGCCTGGTCCTCGACGGCGGCCAGGACGGCCGCCACGGTCTGCTCGAAGTCGAGCTCGGTGGAGTCCACGAGCGCCACCCCGTCGGCGGGGCGGTCGAACGTGGACACGGTGGCGTCGCGGGCGTCGCGCCCGGCCACCTGACGGTGCAGCGTGCCGGCGTCGACGCCGGTCTCCCCCGCCGCGGCCAGCTGGCCCGAGCGGCGGGCGGTGCGCACGGCCTCGGACGCCGTGAGCAGCACGCGCGCGTGGGCGTCCGGGGCCACCACCGTGGTGATGTCGCGGCCCTCGGCGACCATCCGGCCCGCGGCGGCGATCGCCGCCCGCTGGCGACGGTGCAGCTCCTCGCGCACCGGGATCACCACGGCGACGGTGGAGACCGTGTCCGTGACCTCGGGGCCGCGGATCGCCTCGGTGACGTCCGTGCCGCCGACCCGCACGGCCTCGACGTCCGGGTCGGTGGACTGGTCCAGGTCCATGGCGACGGCGGCCGCCGCCACGGCCTCCGCATCGGCCAGGTCGACGCCCTCGTTCAGGCAGTGCCACGCCACGGCGCGGTACATGGCGCCGGTGTCCAGGTACGCGGCGCCGAGACGCCGGGCCACGGCCTTGGACACGGACGACTTGCCCGAGCCCGAGGGGCCGTCCACCGCCACCACGAGCGGCGCGGGTGCGACGTCGTCGCGGGTGTGCTCGGTCATCTCAGACCACCTTCCATCCGGCGGCGGTCAGCGCCGCCACGAGTTCGTCCCTGCGGCCGGGCAGCACGGAGATCTCCACCATGCCGACCCGGTGGCCCGAGGCGTGCTCGAGCCGCAGGTCCTCCACGTTCACGTCCGTGCGGCCGACCTCGTCGAGGAGGGCCGCGATCTGCCCGGGGGCGTCGTCCACGATCACCGTGACCACCGCGAACGCCTGCGGCGGCGCCCCGTGCTTGCCGGGCACCCGTGCCCGACCGGCGTTGCCCTCGGCGATCAGCTGCGCCATGTCCAGCCGCGCCCCGGGGGCGGAGGGGTCCTCCAGGGTGCGGATCAGCCGGTCCAGGTCCGCCCGCAGCCCGTGCAGCGCCGGCACGATCCGCCCGGCGTTGCCGGAGAGGATCTGCACCCACAGCTGCGGGTCCGACGCTGCGATCCGGGTGGTGTCCCGCAGCCCGTTGCCGGCCAGGGCGAGCGCCTGGTCCGGGGTGTCCTGCAGGCGGGAGGCCACGAGCGAGGCGGCGATCTGCGGCAGGTGCGAGATCAGCGCGACCGATTCGTCGTGGGCGCGGGCCGCCATCCGGTACGGGGTGGCCTGCAGCGTCAGCGCGAGCGCCCGACCGGCCGCGAGGGCGCCCGGGTGCGTCGTGTCCGTCGGGCACAGCACCCACGGCGCCTGCGTGAACAGGGTGCCGCGGGCCGCCACGGGACCGGACCGCTCGGAGCCGGCCATCGGGTGCGTCCCGAGGTACCGGTCGGCGTCCTGCGGGGCCAGGCGGCCGTCGTCGACGGCAGCGCGCACGCCCGCGGCGACCGCCTCCTTCACCGAGGCGATGTCCACCACCACGGCCGCGGGCCAGCGGCGCAGCGAGTCGACCACGACGTCGGCGGTCACGTCCGGCGGCGCGGCCACGACGACGAGGCCCGGGGCGACGTCGAGGTCGTCGCCCTCGGCGTCCAGGCGGGCGGGGCGTCCGGCGCGGATGTCCGCGGCCACGGCCAGGGCGGCGGGCGAGGGGTCGTGCAGGCGCACGTCCACACCGGCCGCGCTCAGCCCGATGCCGATCGAGGCGCCCAGCAGACCGGTCCCCCGGACGAGCACGGGCTGCGGGATCCCGGCCGGGCCGTCACCGAGCTTGGCGGCGGACTCGGCGGGCGCGCTCACAGGCCGACCAGGGCCTTGAGGTGGCCCAGCTCCTGCGCGTTGAGTGCGCGGACGGTGCCCTGCTTCTGGTCGCCCAGCAGGATGGGGCCCACCTTGACGCGGACGAGCCGCTCGACCGGGTGGCCGATCTCCTGGAACATGCGACGCACGATGCGGTTCTTGCCCGAGTGCAGCACGACCTCGACGAGCACGTGGCCCGGCGTCGAGTCGACGAGCTTGAACGAGTCGACCTGCGCCACGCCGTCCTCCAGTTCCACGCCCTCGCGCAGCCGGTTGGAGACGCCCTTGGCCAGCGGGCCGCGGGTCTGCACGACGTAGGTCTTGGGGACCTCGTAGCTGGGGTGGGTGAGGCGGTTGGCCAGCTCACCGTCGTTGGTGAGGATGAGCAGGCCCTCGGTCTCGTTGTCCAGACGGCCCACGTGGAACAGGTGCTCCTGCCCGGGCTTGAGGTAGGTGGCGATCGAGGGCCGGCCCTCCGGGTCCACCATCGTGGAGATCACGCCGCGGGGCTTGTTGAAGACGAAGTACTGCTTGGTCACGTCCGTCTGCACGGAGATGCCGTCCACCCGGATCACGGCCCGGGCCGGGTCCACGCGCACGCCGGGCTCGGTGACGACGACGCCGTCCACCTCCACACGGCCCTCCGCGATGAGGTCCTCGCTCACGCGCCGGGACGCCACACCCGCCGCGGCCAGCACCTTCTGCAGGCGCTCGCCCGACTCGTCGTGGATGCGGTCGAGGTGGGCGGCCTTGGCCCGGGCGGCGCCGGCGCCGCGGCCGCGGCGGCCGCGGGTGCGCGGCACGGCGTCCTCGTCGAAGGGGGCCTCCTCACGGGGGGCGGCGGCGCCGCGGCGGGCACCGATCTGTCGCTGGAAATCGCGCTCCTGGAACGGGCCGCCCCGTCGACCGACGGCGGGGGTGCGTCCGGAGCCTCGCGGCTTGCGGGAGTTCATGGGGAGGGCGTCCTTTCGGGTGCGCGTCAACGGCGCCGGTCGGGCCGGCGGCGGACGGGTCAGGGGGTGAGGGACGGCCCGGAGACGGACACGCCCGGCTCCATTCTCGCAGATCGACGGCGTCGCGTCTCCCGGCCACCGCTCCCCCGGCCGCGAGCGCGCAGAGAACCGGCCCGGTCCCGCGACGGGACCGGGCCGGCGTCGTCGGCGCTCAGCGGACGGTCACGGCGCGCCGCCGCGGCAGATCAGCTCGCGGGCGAGCTGCCGGTAGGCCTTGGCGCCGTCGTGGTTCTCGGCGAACAGGGTGATGGGCGTGGCCGCCACCGTGGCGTCGGCGAACTTGATGGACCGCTTGATGACGGTCTCGAACACGCGGTCCCCGAAGCCGGCCACCAGCGAGCCCACGACCTCCTTGGAGTGCAGGGTTCGCTGGTCGAACATCGTGGCCAGCACGCCGTCGATCTCCAGGTCCGGGTTGAGCCGGTCCTGCACCTTCTCGATCGTCTCGACGAGCAGGGCGACCGCGCGCAGCGCGAAGAACTCGGCGGTCAGCGGGATGATCACGCCGTGCGAGGCGGTCAGCGCGTTGACGGTCAGCAGGCCCAGCGAGGGCTGGCAGTCGATGAGGACCACGTCGTAGTCGTCGCGGACCTGGCGCAGCGCGCGCTCGAGGACCTGCTCGCGGGCCACCTCGTTGACGAGCTGCACCTCGGCCGCGGACAGGTCGATGTTGGCCGGCAGCAGGTCCATGTTCTCGAAGTCCGTGGACAGGATCGCGTCCTTCGCGGTCACGGACCGTTCCATGAGCACGTTGTACACCGTGGTGTCGAGCTCGTGCGGGTTCGCGCCCAGGCCGGCCGAGAGGGCGCCCTGCGGGTCGAAGTCCACCATGAGCACCCTGCGGCCGTAGCCCGCGAGCGCGGCGCCCAGGTTGATGGTGGAGGTCGTCTTCCCGACGCCGCCCTTCTGGTTCACCATCGAGATGATCCGCGCCGGGCCGTGCGAGGTCAGGGGTGCGGGCTCGGGGAAGTCGTGCTTGGGCCGGCCGGTGGGCCCGAGCACGGGCTCGCCGTGGATGGTCATCACGGGGATCGGTTCTCTCGAGGTCACGGCGGCGCCGGCTCCTTCCACGGTGGTCTGCACGCCCGGCCGCGGGCCGCGGCGCGCCGCGGCCGCCGTCGTCGGCGTGTCCGGATCTTCCCCCACCCTAGTGCCTGGCGTTCCCGGGACGACGGCGGCGCCGGGGACGGGCCGGTGTCCAGGCTCGTCCCCGGCGTCGCCGGTGGTCGACGGTGCGGCGTGCCGCGCGGGCCCGCCGCCTCCGTCAGCGGGCGGGGTTCCGGTCGCCGTCGGCGGCCATGGCGAAGTTCAGGCTGGAGTCGGGGTGACCCTCGTAGGCCTGCTCGGCGATCGTCGGGGACTGCTGCGGGTCGTGCGCGGCGCCGTCGTGGCCGGCCACGGTCGCCTCGTCGAACTTCAGCTCGCCGCTGAGGACGCGCCGGGCGCGCTCGCCGTCGAGCTCGCCCACCCAGCGGCCGATGAGGAGCGTGGCCACGGCGTTGCCGGTGAAGTTCGTCAGGGCGCGGGCCTCGGACATGAACTTGTCGATGCCCACGATCACTCCCATGCCTCCGAGCAGCTCGGGTCGGTGCGCCTGCAGGCCGGCGGCGAGCGTGGCCATGCCCGCGCCGGTGACGCCGGCCGCGCCCTTCGAGGCGATGATCATGAAGACCAGCAGGCCGACCTGCTCGCCGAGGTTCATCTCCGCGCCCATCGCGTTGGAGACGAAGAGCGCGGCCATGGTCAGGTAGATGGCGGTGCCGTCCAGGTTGAAGGAGTAGCCGGTGGGCACGGTCACGCCCACGACGGACTTGTCCACGCCGGCGTGCTCCATCTTGGCGATCAGGCGGGGCAGGGCGGTCTCGGAGGAGCTGGTGGCGAAGATGAGCAGGTACTCCCGGCCCAGGTACTTCATGAGGGACAGGATGCTCAGGCCGGTCACGACCTTCAGGACGGTGCCGAGCACCACCACGATGAAGGCGATGCAGGTCAGGTAGAAGGCGCCCATGAGCAGCGCCATGGCGCCGATCGCGGACCAGCCCGTGGCGCCGACGACGGCGGCGATCGCACCGAAGGCGCCGATCGGGGCGACCCACATCACCATCATGAGGATGCGGAACACGACGCCCTGGATCAGGGTGAGACCACGCAGCAGCGGGGCGCCGGCCGGGCCCATCTGCTGCAGGGCGAAGCCCACGAGCAGGGCGATGAACAGGGTGGGCAGCACCGGCAGGGAGCCGGGGATGATGTCCAGCAGGAACTGGACGGTGCCGTCCACCGCGGCCTGGGGCTTGTTCGGGTCGTAGGGCGTCAGCTTGAGGCCCTCGCCGGGGTGGATGAGGTTGCCGACGACGAGGCCGACCGCCAGCGCGAACGTGGACATCGCCATGAAGTAGACCAGGGCGATGCCGCCCACGCGGCCGACGGTCGCGGCCTTGGCGATCGAGCCGACGCCGAGGGCGATCGTGCAGAAGATGACCGGGCCGATCATCATCTTGATGAGGGAGACGAAGCCGTCGCCCAGGGGCTTGAGGGACTTGCCGAACTCGGGGAAGAGCAGGCCGACAGCGGCGCCCAGCACCACCGAGGCGATCACGGCGATGTACAGCCAGTGGGTGCGGTCCTTCTTCGTCGCCGGGGCCGGCGGGGCCGAGGTCTCGGCCGGTGGGGTGTGCGCCATCGGGCGTTCCGTTCTGTGCGGTGGTGGGGCGCCGCCGAGCGGTCCGCAGCGGCGCGGGGGATGTGACCACTCTCGCGGCCCCCGGTGGTGTCGGTCACGATTGCGGTCATAGTGGTCACGGTGGCCCGTCGGCTGCAGGATCGTGGGGGTGGACCGGCGCGTCGCCGGCCCGAGGGAGGAGAGGCATGCGCCACCCGTGGTCGATCGCCCGGCGGATCGCCGTGGTCCACGTGGCGCTCGTGGCGGCCATCGCCCTGTTCAGCGTGTGGAGCGCCTACCTCCAGGCCCGCGAGGTGGCCCTGCGCGTCGAGGAGCGCCACGTGCAGGGCGTCACCACCCTCGTGGCGCGCGACCCCGCGCTCGTCTCGGCCCTGCGGGCCGGCGATGCCCCCGCCCTGCAGGCCGGGATCGACGGCTGGATCGCCGAGGCGCAGGTCTCGTGGCTGACCGTGATGGATCCGGAGGGGATGCGGTTGGCGAGCTGGCGCCCCGAGCAGGTCGGCGTCCGCTATCCGAGGCCGGTGGACGCCGTCGTCGCCGGGGACACCGTCGTGGAGCTCTCGAGCACCGGTGCGGCGGGCCGTTCGGTGCGCGCGCTCGCACCGGTCGTGGACCCGGAGGACGGCACCGTCCTTGGCGTGGTCACGACGGGCGTGCAGATCTCCGATGTCGCCATCATGGCCCAGGCCCAGATCCCCGGCATCCTGCTGGGCTCGGCCGCCGTGGCCGCCGTCGGCCTGCTCGTCGCCTGGCTCGTGGGCCGGTATCTGAACCGGGTGACGCTCGGACGCGGCCCCGAGCAGATCGCCGAGCAGTTCCTGCTGGCGGAGACGGCCATGGACTCGCTCGAGGCCGGCGTCGTGGTCCTCGCCCCGGACGGGCGGGTCCGCCTGCACAACGACGCCGCCGCGCGCCTGCTCGGCTGGGAGGGCGCGGGCGAGCCTCGACTGCCCCCCGAGCTCTCCGCGGCCCTGCCGGGCGCGGTCGGCGGCGAGGCGAGCCTTGCCGTCGGCGGGCGGGTCCTCGTGGTGCAGCAGCGTGACGTGCGGGCGCCCGGCCGTTCCGACCCCGGCGGGTCGGTCCCGCCGACGGCCCTCGCCGCGGCCGCCCGCGAGGGCGTGACCACCGCCCCGGCGGGATCGCGCGTGCTCGTCCTGCACAACCGCACCGACCTGCAGCGGCTCGGCGACGAGCTCACCGTGGCCCACACCCTGACCACGGCGCTGCGCGCGCAGACGCATGAGCACGCCAACCAGCTGCACACCGCCCTCGCCCTCGTGGAGTCGGGCCGGCTGGAGGCCGCCCGGGCCGTGCTGTCCCGCCGCGCCGCGGACGAGGAGGTCTCCGACGACGTCCTCGCCGCCCTGCTCGACGCGAAGGCCGCCCAGGCGCGTGAGCGGGGCGTGGCGCTGACCTGGTCGGCCGAGCTGACCGCGCCCGCCCCGCTGCGCCCGCTCGACCTGCTGACCGTGCTGGGCAACCTGGTGGACAACGCCCTCGACGCGGCCGCCGCACCCGACCTGTCCGCGGCAGACCGGTGGGTCGACGTCGAGGTGGTCTCGGACGCCGCGGGCCTGCTCGTGCAGGTGGCCGACGGCGGCCCCGGACCCTCCGACGCGGACCGCGGCCGACTCTTCGACCGGGGCTGGTCGACGAAGCCCGTCGGCGCCGCCGGACGCGGCATGGGGCTGTGGCTGACGCGGCGGATCGCGGAGGAGGCCGGCGGGGTCGTGGACGTCGCGACCGACTCGGGCACCGTGTTCACCGTCGAGGTGCCCCGCGACCCCCGACCCCAGGAGGAGACATGACCGCCCGCCCGTACCGGGTGCTCGTCGTCGAGGACGAGCAGCTGACGGCCGAGACCTACGTGGCGCACCTGGACCGGCTGCCGGGCTTCGAGGTGGCCGCGGTGGCCGGTTCCCTGTTGGCCGCGCGGCAGGTCGCCGCGGCGGGCCTGCACGCGGACGGGCGCTTCCCGTTCGACGTCGTGCTCCTGGACATGAACCTGCCCGACGGGCACGGCCTGGACTTCCTGCACCAACTGCGCGCGGCCGGCTTCCACGGCGGGGTGCTGGCGCTCACCGCGGCCACCGACCTGCCGGTGGTGCGCCGGGCCGTCGCGTACGGCGTGACGCAGTACCTCGTGAAGCCGTTCGGGTTCGAGGAGTTCGCGGATCGGCTGGGCGGGTTCCGCGCCGCCTCGGCGATGCTGGCCGGCGACGGCGCCCTCGACGGCCAGGAGCAGGTGGACGCCGTCTTCCGCGTCTCCCGTGAGCGGCGCGCCGAGGCCCTGCCCAAGGGGCTGACCGAGGGCACCCTGCGCGAGGTGGTGGAGCTGCTGGGGGCGGACCCGGAGACCGCCCTGAGCGCGGCCGAGGTGGGCGAGCGCCTGGGCATCTCCCGCGTGACGGCCCGGCGCTACCTCGAGCACCTCGAGCGGATCCGCCGGGTGCGGCGCTCGGCCCGGCACGGCGGCCGCGGCCGGCCCGAGCAGGAGTACCGCTGGGCCGGCCGCGCGTGAGCGGGGCTCAGCGGGCCGGGCGCAGCACCCCGGCCAGGGCCTCGAGCACGGCGGGGTCCTCGATGGTCGAGGGCACCGCGTACTCCTCGCCGTCGGCCATCTGCCGCATGGTCTTGCGCAGGATCTTGCCCGAGCGGGTCTTGGGCAGCGCGTCCACCACGACGACGTCGCGGAAGTCCGCCACCGGGCCCACCTCGCGGCGCACCGCCTGACGCAGCTCGTCCAGGAGCGCGGCCTCGGCCTCGGAGCCGGGCTCGGGCGTCTCGACGCCGGACTTGAGGACCACGTAGCCCGAGGGCCGCTGGCCCTTGAGCGGGTCCGCGACGCCGATCACGGCGCACTCGGCCACCGCCGGGTGGGAGGCCAGGGCGGCCTCGAGGACGCCCGTGGACAGCCGGTGCCCGGAGACGTTGATGACGTCGTCGGTGCGGCCGAGCACGAACACGTAGCCGTCCTCGTCCACGACGCCGGAGTCACCGGTCGCGTAATGGCCGGGGAACGCGCTGAGGTAGGAGTCGATGTAGCGCTGGTCGTCGCCCCACAGGGTGGGCAGGGTGCCCGGGGGCAGCGGCAGCCGCAGGGCGATGTTGCCCTCGGTCCCGGCGGGCACGGGCTCGCCCAGGCCGTCCAGGACCACGAGATCGACGCCCGGCGAGGGCACCGAGGACGAGCCGATCTTCACCGGCAGCTGCTCCAGGCCCACCGGGTTCGCCGCGATGGCCCACCCGGTCTCGGTCTGCCACCAGTGGTCGATCACCGGCATGCCCAGCAGGCCCTCGATCCACCGCTGCGTCTCCGGGTCCAGGCGCTCGCCCGCGGCGAAGAAGTGCCGCAGGGAGGACAGGTCGTGGGCCTGGAGCAGCTCGCCCTCGGGGTCGGCGCGGCGGATCGCGCGCAGCGCCGTGGGGGCCGTGAAGAAGGACCGGACCCCGTGGTCCTCGATGAGCCGCCAGAACGCGCCGGCGTCGGGCGTGCCCACGGGCTTGCCCTCGTACATCACCGTGGTGGCCCCGGCCAGCAGCGGTCCGTAGACGATGTAGGAGTGCCCCACGACCCAGCCCACGTCCGAGGCGGTGCACATCGCCTGCCCCGGGCCGACGTCGTAGATGTGCTCCATGGTCCAGCGCAGGGCGACGGCGTGGCCTCCGTTGTCCCGGACGACGCCCTTGGGCTTGCCCGTGGTGCCCGAGGTGTAGAGCACGTACAGCGGGTCGGTGGCCCGCACCGGGACGCAGTCGGCCGGCTCGGCGGCCGCGACGGCCTCGCCCCAGTCCTCCCAGCTCGCGCCCCCGCGCCCGTCGGCGTCCGCGAGCGCGGTCTCGAAGCCCTCGCGGTGGTGGACCAGCACCGTGCGCACGGGGTGCGCGGCGGTCTCGAGCGCCTCGGCCACGGCGGGCAGGTATTCGACCCGGCGCTTGGGCTCGATGCCGCCGGAGCAGGTGAGCACGACGTCGGGGGCGGCGTCGTCGATGCGGGAGGCGAGCTCGCGCGGGGCGAAGCCGCCGAAGGCCACGGAGTGCACCGCGCCGAGCCGCGCGCACGCCAGCATCGCGATGTGGGCCTGCGGGATCATCGGCAGGTACACGAGGACGCGGTCGCCCTTGCCGACGCCGCGCGCGGCCAGGGCGCCGGCCAGGCGGGCCACCGCGTCCGTGAGCTCGGCGTACGTGTAGCGGGTGACCTCGCCGGTCATCGCGGAGTCGTGGATCAGCGCGACGGCGTCCCCGCGGCCCGCCTCGACGTGCCGGTCCAGGCAGTTGAAGGCGGTGTTCAGCTCGCCGTCCGGGAACCAGCGGTACAGGGGCGCGGCGGAGTCGTCGAGGGCGCGCGTGGGCGCGACGGTCCAGTCGATGGCGCGCGCCGCGTCGAGCCAGAACCCCTCGGGGTCGCGGAGGGACCGGGCGTGGGCGTCGGCGTACGCGCCGGAGGGGCGGTCTTCGGTGGGGGCATCGTGGGTCGCCATGCGCCCAGGGTAGTGCCGTGGATCACAGGGGGCAAGGAATCTGTATACATTTCTTGCCCCGTCAGTGAGGCGTGGCGGCACGCGCGAGTCCCGCGCCGGGGACGCACCACCCAGCCCCCGCACGCCGGACGGCACTCCCCGTGGGCGGCGTCGCCCGGCACGCGCATCGGACACACCCCCTGCCCTCGGCGGGACTGTTGTGTATACACTGGCGGCATGCGAGCGAGTGAGCGGGCGTACCAGGCCCTGAGGGCGGAGATCCTCGACTGGTCCCTCCCTCCGGGCGCGGGCCTGGGCGAGGTGGAGCAGGCCGAGCGCCTGGGCATCTCGCGCACCCCTCTGCGCGAGGCGCTCTCCCGCCTGGTGGCCGACGGCCTGGCCGAGCAGGCCCCGGGCCGGGGCATCGTCGTCGCCGACCTGTCCCTCGAACAGGCGGACCAGCTGTTCGACCTGCGCATCGCCCTCGAGTCCCTCCTGGCGCGCCGGGCCGCGCAGCGGGCCACCCCGGAGGCGGCCGAGCGGTTCACGGTCCTCGCGGGCCGTTTCCAGGAGGCCGAGGTGGCCCTGCGCGGCGGGACCGACCCGGCGGACTACTACGCGATGACGGCCGAGCTGGACAGCCGGCTGGACGAGGCCGCCGCGAACCCCTACCTCGTCTCCACCCTGCGCACCCTGCGCCTGCACCTGGCGCGCCTGCGCCGCCTGGCCGCGGACGACCCGGCCCGCCTCGCGGCCTCCGCCGCGGAGCACGCGGACATCGCCGACGCCGTCGGCTCGGGCGCCGCGGACCTCGCGGAGGCGACCACGCGGGTCCACCTGCACCACGCCTTCCACCATCTGACCCGGCGCGGCCGCGCCGAGGAGACCCCGACCCTGCTGACCCCCACCGAAGGAGACCGACCATGAAGAACCATCACGTGCGCGTCCACCGCTCCGAGGAGAACCTCGAGCGCAAGGACCAGCTGGCCTGGAAGCTGGCCGAGGTGGCCGTCGACGACGTCGAGGTGCTGCCCGAGGTCGAGGAGATGATCATCAACCGGATCATCGACAACGCCTCCGTCGCCGTCGCCTCGCTGAAGCGCGGCCCGATCGTCGCCGCCCGCGCCCAGGCCCTGTCCCACCCGGTCTCCACCGGCGGAGAGGGCGCCTCCGTGTTCGGTGTGGCGCAGAAGGTCTCCCCCGAGTGGGCCGCGTGGGCCAACGGCGTGGCCGTCCGCGAGCTGGACTACCACGACACGTTCCTGGCCGCCGAGTACTCCCACCCGGGCGACAACATCCCGCCGATCCTCGCCGTCGCCCAGCACGCCGGCCGCTCCGGCAAGGACCTGATCCGCGGCATCGCCACCGGCTACGAGATCCAGGTGGACCTCGTGAAGTCCATCAACCTGTACGGCCACAAGATCGACCACGTGGCCCACATCGGCCCCTCCGCCTCCGCCGGCATCGGCACCCTGCTCGGCCTGGACACCGAGACCATCTTCCAGGCCATCGGCCAGGGCCTGCACACCACCACCGCCACCCGCCAGTCCCGCAAGGGCGAGATCTCCACGTGGAAGGCCCACGCCCCGGCGTTCGCCGGCAAGATGGCCGTCGAGGCCGTGGACCGCGCCATGCGCGGCCAGACCTCCCCCGTCCCGATCTACGAGGGCGAGGACGGCGTGATCGCCTGGCTGCTGGACGGCCCGGACGCCTCCTACGAGGTGCCGCTGCCCGAGCAGGGCGAGCCCAAGCGCGGCATCCTGGACACCTACACCAAGGAGCACTCGGCCGAGTACCAGGCCCAGGCCTGGATCGACCTGGCCCGCAAGCTCCACAGGGAGCACCCGGAGGCCACCGACCCGGCGAACGTCGAGTCGGTGCTGATCAAGACCTCGCACCACACCCACTACGTGATCGGCTCGGGCGCCAACGACCCGCAGAAGTACGATCCGACGGCCTCGCGCGAGACCCTCGACCACTCCATCCCCTACATCTTCACCGTGGCCCTGCAGGACGGCTCCTGGCACCACGTGGACTCCTACGCCCCCGAGCGCGCCCAGCGCGAGGACACCGTGGCCCTGTGGCACAAGGTGACCACCGTGGAGGACCCGGAGTGGACCCGCCGGTACCACTCGCTGGACCTCGCGGAGAAGGCGTTCGGCGGCGCGGTGGAGATCACCCTCAAGGACGGCGCCGTCATCACCGACGAGATCGCCGTGGCCGACGCCCACCCGCTCGGCGCCCGGCCGTTCGCCCGCGAGCAGTACATCCAGAAGTTCCGCACCCTGGCCGAGGGCATCGTCTCGAAGGAGGAGCAGGACCGCTTCCTGGCCGCCGCCGAGCGCGTGGCCGAGCTGCAGCCCGGCGAGCTGGACCAGCTGAACATCCTGGCGGACCCGGCGTTCCTGTCCGAGGCCGACCTCGCCGCCGCCCCGAAGGGCCTGTTCTGATGCTGTACTCGACGAAGACGGCCGAACAGAAGCGGATCGACCTGCGGCAGACCCTGAAGCAGGGCGGCGCCCAGCAGTTCCCGGGCGCGTTCACGCCGCTGACCGCCAAGCTGATCCAGGAGAAGGGCTTCCCCGGGGTGTACATCTCCGGTGGCGTGCTCGCGAACGAGCTGGGCCTGCCCGACGTCGGGCTGACCACGCTCACCGAGGTGGCCGTGCGCGGCGGGCAGATCGCCCGCCTCACGGACCTGCCGTGCCTCATCGACGCGGACACGGGCTTCGGCGAGCCGATGAACGTGGCCCGCACGGTGCAGGAGTTCGAGAACGCCGGCCTGGCCGGCTGCCACATCGAGGACCAGTTCAACCCCAAGCGGTGCGGCCACCTCGACGGCAAGAACATGGTGGACCTCGACACCGCGGTCAAGCGCATCGCCGCCGCCGTCGACGCCCGCCGGGACCCGAACTTCCTCATCATGGCGCGCACCGACCTGCGGGCCGTGGAAGGCCTGGACGCCGCGATCGCCCGCATGAAGGCGCTCGTGGAGGCCGGTGCGGACGCGATCTTCCCGGAGGCCCTGAAGGACATCGGCGAGTTCGAGACCGTGTGTCGCGAGCTGGAGCCCCTCGGGGTCCCGGTCCTGGCGAACATGACCGAGTTCGGCAAGTCCGAGCTGTTCACCCGCCAGCAGCTGGCCGACGCCGGCGTCGCGATGGTGATCTACCCGGTCACCCTGCTGCGCTCCGCGATGGGCGCCGCCGAGCGCGTGCTCGACGCCATCAAGGAGGAGGGCACCCAGCAGTCGCAGGTGGAGCAGATGCTCACCCGCGCCCGCCTCTACGAGCTGGTGGACTACGAGGGCTACAACGCCTTCGACACGGGCATCTTCAACTTCGACGTGCCCACGCTCGACATCGGCGCCAACCACGCCGACCTCTGACCCGTCACCGGGCCCGCCCGTGCGCGGGCGGGCCCCACTCCCCGAGGAGGGACACCATGACCGAGACCGAGATCAAGAAGGGCCTGGCCGGCGTCGTCGTGGACACCACGGCGATCTCCAAGGTCAACCCGGAGACGAACTCCCTGCTGTATCGCGGCTACCCCGTGCAGGACCTGGCCGCGCAGCTTTCGTTCGAGGCCGTCGCGCTGCTGCTCTGGACGGGCGAGCTGCCCACGGACGAGGAGCTGGCCGCGTTCGAGCGCTTCGAGCGCGCCCACCGTGCCCTCGACCCGAAGGTGAAGCAGGCCATCGACCTGCTGCCCACCGACTGCCACCCCATGGACGTCGGCCGCACCGCCGTGTCCGTGCTCGGCGCGAACCACCCGAAGGCGGAGGACTCCTCCCCCGAGGCCGAGCTGGAGAAGGCCCAGGCCCTGTTCGCGGCGTTCCCGGCCGTCGTCGCCTACGACCAGCGCCGCCGCCGCGGCCAGGACGTGGTGGAGCCGCGCGAGGACCTGGACTACTCGCAGAACTTCCTCTGGATGACGTTCGGCGAGGAGGCCGCCCCGGAGGTCGTGGACGCGTTCCGCGTCTCGATGGTGCTGTACGCCGAGCACTCGTTCAACGCCTCGACCTTCACCGCGCGCGTGATCACCTCGACGCTCTCCGACCTGCACTCGGCCGTGACCGGTGCGATCGGCGCGCTCAAGGGCCCGCTGCACGGCGGCGCCAACGAGGCCGTGATGCACACCTTCGACGAGATCGGCATCCGGAAGGAGGAGTCCCGTGAGGACGCCGCCGCCCGAGCGAAGGCGTGGATGGAGGACGCCCTGGCCCAGAAGAAGAAGGTCATGGGCTTCGGCCACCGCGTCTACAAGAACGGGGACTCCCGCGTGCCCACCATGAAGGCCGCACTGGACCGGATGATCGAGCACTACGGCCGCGAGGAGATGCTCGGCCTGTACGACGGTCTGGAGCAGGCCATGGACGAGGCCAAGCAGATCAAGCCGAACCTCGACTACCCCGCCGGCCCGACGTATCACCTCATGGGCTTCGACACCGAGCTGTTCACGCCGATCTTCATCGCCTCGCGCATCACCGGCTGGACCGCCCACATCATGGAGCAGCGCGCCGCGAACGCGCTGATCCGCCCGCTCTCGGCCTACGACGGCCCCGAGCAGCGGGAGCTGCCGGCGGGCTGAGCCTCGTGAGGGGCGGTCGGGGCGACTTGTCGGAGGTGTAGACGCAGATCACCTCCGACACGTCGCCCCATTCGCTCGCGGCGCGGTGCCGCGTGCACGACGACGGCGGGTCGCCCCGGGTGGGGCGGCCCGCCGTCGTCGTGTCGTCATCGGTGCGACGCCCTCGCAGAGTGGTCACGACACGCCGCGTGCCGGGCGCGGCGACGGCGTGTCGTGACCACTGTGTCGGGCCGGTCGTCGGCCCCTCAGCGCCGGGCCGCCGCGTCGGCGCGGCGGGCCAGGCCGGCGGCGACGAGGCCGGCGAACAGCGGGTGCGGGCGGGTCGGCCGGGAGGAGAACTCCGGGTGGGCCTGCGTGGACACGTAGTACGGGTGCACGTCCCGGGGCAGCTCCACGAACTCCACGAGGGCGCCGTCCGGGGAGGTGCCGCAGATCGCGAGACCGGCCTCCTCGAGGCGGTCGCGGTAGGCGTTGTTCACCTCGTAGCGGTGGCGGTGGCGCTCGGTCACCTCGGTGGTGCCGTAGGCCTCGGCCACCACGGAGCCCGGGCGCAGGGTCGCGGGGAAGGCGCCCAGGCGCATGGTGCCGCCGAGGTCCCCCTCGCCGGCCACGATCTGCTCCTGCTCGGCCATGGTGGCGATCACGGGCGAGGCGGTCTCCGGGTCGAACTCGGTGGAGTCCGCGTCTTCCAGGCCGAGGACGTTGCGGGCGTACTCGATGACCATGGACTGCAGGCCCAGGCACAGACCCAGCGTCGGGATCCGCTGCTCGCGGGCGTGCCGCAGCGCGCCGAGCTTGCCCTCGAGCCCGCGCACGCCGAAGCCGCCGGGCACACACACGGCGTCGACGTCCGCGAGCGCCACCGCCGCGCCCTCGGGGGTGGCGCACTCGTCCGCGGCCACCCAGCGGATGCCCACCTTGGCCCGGTGGGCGAAGCCACCGGCGCGCAGCGCCTCGGTGACGGACAGGTAGGCGTCCGGCAGGTCCACGTACTTGCCCACGAGCGCCACCGTGAGCTCGTGCTCCGGGTGGTGCACGGCGTCCATGAGGGCATCCCACGCGGTCCAGTCCACGTCCTTGAACTTCAGGTCCAGGGACTGCACCACGTGGGCGTCGAGGCCCTGGTCGTGGATGACGCGGGGGATGTCGTAGATGGAGGGGGCGTCGGCGCAGTTGACGACGGCGTCCTGCGGGACGTCGCACATGCGGGCGATCTTGCCGCGGACATCGTCGGGGACGGCCCGGTCCGAGCGCAGCACGATCGCGTCCGGCTGGATGCCGATCGAGCGCAGGGCGGCCACGGAGTGCTGTGTGGGCTTGGTCTTGAGCTCCTGCGAGGGGCCGATGTACGGCACGAGGGAGACGTGCAGGAAGAAGACGTCGTCGCGGCCGACGTCCTGGCGGACCTGGCGGGCGGCCTCGAGGAAGGGCTGCGACTCGATGTCGCCGACGGTGCCGCCGATCTCCGTGATGATCACGTCCGGGGCGGGGCGGTCGCCGCGGGGCTCCGCGGGCAGGCGCATCCGGCGGCAGATCTCGTCGGTGATGTGCGGGATGACCTGGACGGTGTCCCCGAGGTACTCGCCGCGGCGCTCGCGGGCGATCACGGTGGAGTACACCTGGCCGGTGGTCACGTTGTCCAGGCCGTCGAGGTCCTCGTCGAGGAAGCGCTCGTAGTGGCCGATGTCCAGGTCCGTCTCGGCGCCGTCCTCGGTGACGAACACCTCGCCGTGCTGGAACGGGTTCATGGTGCCCGGGTCCACGTTGAGGTAGGGGTCGAGCTTCTGCATCACCACCCTGAGCCCGCGCGCCTTGAGCAGGTGGCCGAGCGAGGAGGCCGTGAGCCCCTTGCCGAGGGAGGAGGCGACACCGCCGGTCACGAACACGTGACGGGTGACGCGCGTGGACGTCTGAGTACGAGTAGTTCGTTGCACCACGGATTTTGAGCGTATCAGGTGCGGGGCTCAGCGCGCGCGCGGATGCGCGGCGGAGTAGACCTCGCGCAGGGAGTCCACGGTGACGAGGGTGTACACCTGCGTGGTGGTCACGGACGCGTGCCCGAGCAGCTCCTGGACCACGCGGACGTCCGCGCCGCCGGCCAGCAGGTGCGTGGCGAAGCAGTGGCGCAGGGTGTGGGGCGAGACGTCCGCCTCGAGGCCGGCGCGCTCGGCCGCCCGCTTCAGCACGGCCCACGCGGACTGCCGGGAGAGCCGGCCCCCGCGGGCGTTGACGAACAGGGCGGGCGTGGAGCGTGTGACTCCCGTCATGATCGTGGGCCGTCCCCGCACCAGCCATGCGTCGAGCGCGGCGGCCGCGTAGGAGCCGATCGGCACCACGCGCTCCTTGGACCCCTTGCCGAACAGGCGGACCACGGGCTGGCCGCCGTCGTCCCCGGTCTGCGCGAGCCCCACCACGTCGTCGACGTCGAGGCCGACCACCTCGGAGATGCGGGCGCCGGTGCCGTAGAGGAACTCGAGCAGCGCGCGGTCCCGCAGTCCGGCGGGGGTGTCGACGGGCACGGCCTCCAGCAGCGCCGTCACCTGCTCCACGGGGAGCGCCTTCGGCAGGCGGTCGCCCGGCTTCGGCGGGTGGACGTCGCGGGCGGGGTCGGCGGGCGTGAGTCCCTCGAGGGCCCAGAACCGGTGCAGCCCGCGCACCGCGGCGAGCACGCGGGCGGCCGAGCGGACGGCGAGCGGGCGGCCGCCGTCGTCGCCCGTGGCGAGGGCCTGCAGGAAGCCGGCCACGTGGCCGGGGTCGACGTCCCCGGGGGCGCGCACCCCGGCCGCCTCGAGCCAGCGACGGTAGCGGGCCAGGTCGCGCCGATAGGCGGCCAGGGTGTTCTCGGCCAGGCCCCGCTCGACGGCGAGATGGTCCAGGTGCCGGCGGAAGGGTGCCGCGAGCGCCGAGGTCTGCGGCGCGTGCGGGCTCACGCGGACCAGTCCGCCCCCGGGGCCTGCCGGTCGGGGACGAACGGCGCGTCCACGGGACGCAGGCGTCGCCAGCCCTGGGCCCGGTGGGCGCCCAGGGCCAGCACGGCGACGACGGTGGATGGGTTGTGCACCCGGCCGTCCAGGACGGCGTCGGTCACCTCGTCGACGCCGACCCACACGAGCGGCATGGCGGCCTCCTCGTCCTGCCGGGTGTGCCGCTCGCCGTCGGGGATCTCTTCGATCTGACGGGCCAGGAACACGCGGATCGCCTCGCTGGAGCCGCCCGGGGTCGTGTAGTAGTCGACGAGGGTGTGCCACTCGCGGGCGCGCAGGTCGGCCTCCTCGGCCAGCTCACGGACGGCGACCTGGTGGAGGTCCTCCCCGTCCACGTCCCGCAGGCCCGCCGGGATCTCCCACAGCTCCATGCCCACGGGGTGGCGGTACTGGCGGACGAGGGCCACCTGCTCGCGGGGGCCGGTGGTGGTGAGCTTGGTGCGGACCGCGAGGATCGCCACCGCGCCCGGGTGCACCATCAGCTCCCGGGTCAGCGGTTCCCGGGACTTGTCCGCCGGGTCCAGGCGGAACGACTCCCGGGCGATGTCCCACACTCGGCCCTCGTAGACGGTCTTCGACTTCTTCACCGGGCGGGGGACGTGCAGGTCGCGCAGGGGCGAGCGTCCCGCGGACGCGGGGATCTCAGGCATGGGGCGATCCTTTCATGTCGGGGCGGCGTCCGCGGACGGGGTCAGCCACGTTCGCGGGCGGAGGACTCGAGCAGCTCCCGGGCATGCTCGCGGGCCGCCGCGGAGTCGCCGTGCCCGGCGAGCATGCGGGCGAGCTCCTCGACCCGCTCGTCGGCCGTCAGCGTCACGACGTCGGAGGTGGTCACACCCGCGGCCGGGTCCGAGTTCTTCTCCACCCGCACGTGCCGGTCCGCGTAGGCGGCGACCTGGGGCAGGTGCGTCACGGCGATGACCTGCACGTGGCGGGCGAGCCGGGCCAGGCGGGCCCCGATCCGCACGGCGGCCTCACCGCCCACGCCGGCGTCGACCTCATCGAACACGAAGGTGGGCACCGGGTCCGTGGCGGCCAGGACCACCTCGAGGGCGAGCATCACGCGGGAGAGCTCGCCGCCGGAGGCGCCGCGGCCCAGGGGCCGGGGCTCGACGCCCGCGTGGGGGCGCAGGGCGAGCGTGACGTCCTCAGCGCCGTACGGGCCGAGACCGTCCCCGGCGACCGGCGTCAGCCCCACGTGGAACGAGGCGTCCGGCATGAACAGGGCGTGCAGCTCCTCGGTCACCGCGGTCTCGAGCCGCTCGGCGGCCTCGGTGCGCAGGGCGGTGAGGGTCGCGGCCCGCTCGCGCAGCGCGGCGTCGAGCCGGTCGACCTCCGCCTCGAGCTCCTCGAGGCGGCCGGAGTCGCCCTGCAGCTCGTCCAGGCGCGGACGCTGGGTCCGGGCCCAGTCGATCACGTCGGCGAGCTCGGGCCCGTAGAGCCGCTGCAGTCGCGTGAGCTCGGCCAGCCGCGACTGGGCCGCGTCGAGGTCGGAGGCCGCGTCGGCGTCCAGGTCAGCGGTGTAGCGGGCCAGGTCGCCGGCGATGTCCGAGAGCACGACGGCGGCCTCCGCCAGGCGCGCGGCCGCGGCGGCGAGCTCGGGGTCGTCGCCGGGGGCGGCGAGCACGGCCTGCCGCGCCGCCTCCACGAGGCTGACGGCGCCGGGGGTCTCGTCCATCGCGTCCACGTCGGGGCCGGCCAGTCGGGCGTGCGCCTCCCCCGAGGCGGCGCGCAGCTCCTCGACGTCCTCGAGCCGGCGGATGAGAGCCCGCAGCTCCTCGTCCTCCCCCTCCTGCGGCTCGGCGAGGTCGATCTCCTCGAGCGAGCGCTGGAGCGCCTCGGCTTCGCGGGCCCGCTCCTGGCGGTGGGCGGTGAGCTCCTGGCGCTCCCGACGCGCGGCGGCCCAGGCGGCGTGGTCCGCGCGGTAGGCGCGCAGGGCCGCGGCGAGCTCGGCGCCGCCGAACGCATCGAGGGCGTGCCGCTGGGCGTCGGCGCCCTGGAGGCGGACCTGGTCGTTCTGCCCGTGCACGGCCACGAGCGTGGCCCCGATCTCGGAGAGCAGGCCCACGGGCACGGAACGGCCGCCGGCCGCAGCGCGGGAACGTGTGCCCTCCCCCGACGCCGTGACGCTGCGGCTCAGGACCAGGTCGCGGGTGCCGTCGTCGCCCTCGTCCACGACCGCGCCGGCCTCCTGAGCCAGGCGGAGCGCCGCGTGGTCCGCGGCCACGCGCACGCCGGCGTCCACGACGGCACGGGACGAGCCCCGGCGGACCGCGCCCGCGTCGGCGCGAGCACCGAGCAGCAGGCCCAGGGCGGTGACCACCATGGTCTTGCCGGCGCCGGTCTCGCCGGTGACGACGGTGAAGCCGGGGTCCAGGTCCACGGTGGCCTCGCCGATCACGCCGAGCCCCGAGATCCTCAGATGGTCGATCATGCGTCCTCCCCGGGGTGACACGCCCCGCGGTCGCGGTGACGCTGGATGTCCACGGGCGAGAGCACCGACAGCGGCATGGTGGCCGGTTCGACGACGTCAGGACGCGGCCCCGCGTGCCGCGGCTCGACGGTCTCCACCGCGCGGAGCACGCCCGCCCGCTCCTGGGCGGTGACGGGGCCGCGCCAGCCGTCCGTGGGCAGCCGGAACTTGCGCACCAGCCGTTCCGCGAAGGGCGTCGGGTTGAGACGGGCCAGGCGCACCGGCTCCGCCGAACGGGACACCTCGATCCGGGCCTGCGGCGGCAGTTCGACGGTCCGCCGGCCGTCGCACCACAGCACACCGGTCTCGCGGGTGCGGGTGAGCACGTCCACGCCGATCGTGGAGCGCGGACCCACCACGAGGGGGCGGGTGAACAGGGCGTGGGCGCTGATGGGCACGCACAGCAGGGCCTCCACGGAGGGCCACACCACGGGGCCCCCGCCGGAGAAGGCGTAGGCCGTGGAGCCGGTGGGGGTGGCCAGGACGACGCCGTCGCAGCCGAAGGCCGTCAGCGGCGAGTTGTCCACGGAGACGACCACCTCGAGCATCCGCTCCCGGTGGGACTTCTCCACGGAGGCCTCGTTGAGGGCCCACGTGCGGGCCACCTCGCGGCCCTCCACGTGCACGACGACGTCCAGGGCCATGCGCTCGATCACCACGTAGGACTCCGAGGCGATCGCCTGGACGGTGCGGTGCAGGTCGGTGCGCTCGGACTCGGCGAGGAAGCCGACGTGGCCCAGGTTCACCGCCAGCAGCGGCACGTTGTGGCCGCGGACGAAGTCGGCCGCCCGCAGCACCGAGCCGTCGCCGCCGAGGACGAGGCCGAGGGTGATGTCCTCGAGCTCGCAGTCGACCCCGAGGGCCTCCGGCGCGAACTCCGGGGGGTCCCCCGCGGCCGCGCGGATGGCGGCCACGTCCTGTTCGAGCATGACGCTGACCAGGCCCTCCTCCGCGAACATGCGGGTGGCCTGCAGCGCCGCGCTGATGGCGTCCTCGCGGCCCGTGTGGGTCAGGACGAGGACGCGACGTCCGGGGGTGTAGGGCATGGTTCCTTCCGCGAGCCGGGGTGCCGGGCACTGCGATCCAGGATAGCCACGAGACCGGACGCGCGAACCGGTGGCCCTACGCCCGTGGACGGGCGGCGCCCCTCGGACGCGGGTCAGGACCAGTCGATGTGGGCGCCCCGGACCCACCCGGCGGCGCGCTCGCCGGCGTCCGGGGCCGGGCTCGTCCCGCCGGCCGGATCGTCGGCCGCGGTGGCGTCGGGACGGCGGAGCCGCAGGAAGAACTCGGCGTTCCCGTCCTGTCCGGCCAGGCCGGATCGGGCGAGGCCGCGGGGTGCGAGACCGGCGCCCAGCGCGGCCGCAGCCACCCCCACGACGGCGTCGCGGCGGGCGTCGGGATCGGTCACGACGCCGGTGCGCGGCAGGGCGCGCCGCCCGACCTCGAACTGGGGCTTGACCATGAGCAGCAGCTCCGCGCCGGGTCGGCACACGCCCGCGAGCGGGGCGAGGACGAGGCGCAGCGAGATGAAGGACAGGTCGGAGACCACCAGGTCCACCGGACCGTCGATGTCCTCGGCCGTGAGGTCGCGGACGTTGAGCCCCTCGCGCACGAGGACGCGGGGGTCGGCCCGGACGGTCGGGGCCAGCTGGTCGTGGCCCACGTCCACGGCGGCCACCCGTTCGGCGCCCCGCTCGAGGAGGACCTGGGTGAATCCGCCGGTGGAGGCCCCGGCGTCGAGCGCCCGGCGGCCGGCCACGGCGACGTCCGGGAACGCCTCGAGCGCGCTGACGAGCTTGTGGGCCGCACGGGAGACGTACCGCGGGCCCGGGTCGCGCAGGCGCAGCGTGGCGTCGGCGGCCACGCGGTCGGAGGGCCGGCGCACCGGGCGGCCGTCGAGGAGGACCTGCCCCGCGCGGATGAGCGCCGCGCCCTCCGTGCGGGAGCGGGCCAGGCCCCGGGCGGCCAGGGCGACGTCGGCGCGTGCGGTCTCAGCCACGCCGTGGGTCCGCGGAGCCCTCGGCCCCGCCGGCGAGCAGAGCGGGCAGGTGCGCACGGACCCACGTGGGCCGGTCCGGCCCGGGGGCGGCGGCCGCGGTCTCGCGCGTGTCGATGCCGGTCAGGACGAGCACCGTGTCGAACCCCGCCGCGTTGCCGCCGCGGATGTCCGTGTCCAGGCGGTCGCCGACCACGAGGGGACGGGCCAGGCCGAGGGCCTCGGCCGCCGTCCGGAACAGTCGTGGCTCGGGCTTGCCCGCCGCGACGGGCGCGGTGCCGGTGGCCCGGCCCACCGCCTCGACGAGGGCCCCGTTGCCGGGGGCGATCCCCTCCGCGCGCGGGATCGAGGTGTCCAGGTTGGTGGCGACCCAGGTGGCCCCGGCGCGCACGGCGTACGCCGCCTCCGCCAGATCGGCCCAGCCGAGACCGGGGTCGAAGCCCTGGATCACCGCGTCGGGGCGCTGCGCCGCGGACGCGACCACCTCGTAGCCCCGCTCCTCGACCACGGCGCGCAGGTACGCCGAGCCGACCACGAGCACCCGGCCGGTGCGGCGGCCGAGCGTCTCCTCGAGCAGGTCGACGCCCGCCGGTGCGGAGCCGAAGACCTGCCCCGCCTGCGCGGGCACCCCGAGCGTGCGGAGATGCTCGGCCACAGACTCCGGCGCGCGGGAGGCGTTGTTCGTCACGAACCCGACCGGCACGCCCCGTTCCTGCAGCGTCGACAGCGTCTCGACCGCCCCGGCGATCGCGCCGCCTCCGGCGTAGACGACGCCGTCCAGGTCGCAGAGCAGCCCGTCGTGACCGGCGAAGAACGTGGCGCTCACCGCTCGTCTGCCTCCGGGGCCTCGAGGGCGTCGAACAGCGACAGCTGGTTCGGGTCGACCTCGTCCGGCGCGTCGACGGCGGCCGGCGGCTCTGCGGCGGCCTCCGGCCGGGGCGCCTCGGTCGGCTCCGTGGCGGCCTCCGGCTCCTCGGCCGGGGATCCGTCCGCCGTCGGCTCCGCACCGGCCTCGGCCGCATACCGCTCGTGGCGCCGGTCGCGGGGGGACGGGCGGCGGTCCCGGGGGTCCTCGACCGGCTCGGTGTCCACGTCGATGATCTCCGGGTCCGCGAACCCGCCCACGCCGAGGGCCTTCTCCGCGACGCGCACGGCACGCGCCCAGAGCCGAGCCTCGTCGCGGCGCCCCAGGGCGAGCAGCACGTCGGCCTGACGCTGGAACAGCCGGGGAGAGAAGGGGTAGCCGCGCCGCCGGTCCAGTTCCGGGATCTGCAGGGCCTCATGGGCACCCTGAAGGTCGCCGGCGTCCTCGCGGATGCCGGAGACGACCATGGCCAGCTCGGCCCGCGCCGCCCGGTCCAGACGCGAGGCATCCACCTCGGCGGCCAGCTGCAGGGCCTTCTCCGTGCGGCCGAGGGCACGCTCGCTGTCCACCTGCGCGGCGATGTGGGTGTCGTCGCCCGTCATGCGCCGGTAGGTGCGGAACTCGCGCAGCGCGTCGGCGTACTCCCCCGCCGCGTAGGCGGTGAGCGCGACTGCCTCGCGCACGCGTGAGAGGCGGCCGCCCTTGCGGGACGCGGCGAGGGCGTGCTGGAACGCCAGCGCCGGGTCGACGTCCAGGTAGCGGCCGGCCATCACGAGATGCTTGGCGACCCAGCTGGCAGGACGCTCGTCAAGGCCGTTGATCTCCTTGAGCGTGCCGCGGTCGAGCTCCTGGCCCGTCACGTCCGGGTCGATGTCCGGAGAGCGCTCCTGGTCCGCACGATTCGCCGCTCGGAGGTCACCGGGATTGTGCGCGGGTCGTTCGGCGCGGTCCTCGCGACGAGGGCCCGTCGGCGCACCGCGGCGCTCGGGGCGTCCGCCCCCCTGGCCCGGGCCGCGCCGCCGGTCCTCGTGAGGCCCGCCGGAGCGGCGCCGGTCACCGGCACCGCTGCGAGGACGTCCGTCGCGGTCACCACCACGACGCCGGCCATCACCGCCACCACGGGGCCCGCGGCCCTCGGATCCGCGGTCCTCGCGGCGCTCTCGGGGGGTGTCCTCAGCCATGGTGTCCTTCCTGGGCGTCACGCCCCGCGATGGATGGTCCGCGGGAACGCAGTCTCTGTTCCTCATGTGCCGGCCTCGCGGCCGGGCCCTCAGGGGACCAGGCTAGTGCCCGGAGCCTGTGGCGGACCGTCCTTGCGGGGAAAACAGTCCAGAAATGCGGGAAGGGCCTCGCACCAACAGTGCGAGGCCCTCCCTCAAAGAATGTCCGGCGGCGACCTACTCTCCCACAACCTCCCGGCTGCAGTACCATCGGCGC